>CAYRBL010000119.1:0-9151 GCA_964422385.1 uncultured Bacteroides sp. | reverse complement strand
CTTTCTTGAATTTTGTATGGTGTTTCATCAGCTAAATTTCTTACGTAATAGCTCATTCACTTGACCGGGGTTAGCTTTGCCTTGTGAGGCTTTCATTATCTGACCTACTAAAGCATTAAACGCCTTTTCTTTGCCTGAGCGGAACTCTTCTACTGATTTCTGGTTAACAGCAAGTACTTGGTCGATGATGAGCTCCAAAGCGCTACTATCGCTAATCTGCTTGAGCCCCTTGGCATCAATAATTTGATCCACCGTACTCAATGCTTTACCAGCTAGCGCTTCATCCCAGAGAATGGCAAAGATATCTTTAGCAATCTTATTGGAGATAGTGCCGTCAGCAACGCGCGTTAACAGTGGTGCTAAATGCTCGGCTGTTAAGGGTGCATCTGCAGTAGAAATACCAGCACGTCCTTCGACGTGCTGCAGGATAAAGCTGGAAATATACTAGCTCACGGCTTTATAAACTTACCCGCTTTATTTATAGTTTTTGTTTTAACTTTATTATTAATAAGAGGCGTTAGAGAATCGTCGCTAGTAAACGGAATAATTGTTATAACAAAAGTTGCTATCGTAATATTGTTCATCGTATTAGGCTGGTCGTTCATCCAACCAGCTAATCACACTCCATTTATCCCTGAAGCAACAAAATATATCGACAAAATGGGCGTACCTCACAACTATGGAGGCATCTTGGGAATACTTGGAGCGGCTGGTGTAGTGTTTTTTGCATTCATTGGCTTTGATGCGGTGTCAACAGCCGCACAGGAGACAAAGGATCCAAAGAAATCAATGCCTATCGGAATCTTAGGCTCATTGGCAATCTGTACAGTACTTTATATATTGTTCGCTTATGTTTTAACTGGTGTTGCAAGTGTCGACGATTTCAGGAATCAGGGAAAGGAGGCATCGGTTACGTTTGCCATACAAACCTATATGGTGGGTTATGGATGGCTTGCTAAGTTGGTAACCATAGCAATTTTAGCAGGTTTTTCCTCAGTAATCTTGGTTATGTTATACGGGCAGTCAAGAGTGTTTTTCTCGATGAGTACGGATGGTTTGGTACCTCCAGTTTTCTCACAAGTACACAAAAAGTTCAGAACACCCTATAAATCTAATTACTTATTCCTGATTTTTGTAGGATTGTTTGCTTCATTTGTACCCGGAGATATAGTCGGCGATATGACGAGCATTGGCACATTGTTCGCGTTTATATTAGTATGTGCAGGGATTATAATTTTAAGAAAAACAAACCCTGATGTACCACGACAGTTCCGCACACCTTGGGTTCCTTTAATTCCAATTTTAGGTATTGTTACTTGTGGTGCAATGATATTCGGATTAGGATGGGCCAATTGGACAAGATTAGGTGCTTGGATGGTGATTGGTTTGGTAATTTATTTTGCTTATAGTATAAAGAAAAGTAAGCTTAATAAGTAAGTTAAATTACGAATTACGAATTACAAATTACGAATAATAACATTTTCTTTATGAAAACTCAGATTGAAACTTAAACGCAATAGTCCTTTTTACGAGGACTATTTATCGTTTTCAAAGACCGAAAGAAGAGGGATCTTTTTTCTTATCTCTATTATATTATTAATTATTATAGCTAGGTTAATAGTATTTCCATTGATTAAAGAAAAGCCAGTTGACTATTCTTTATTTAAAAAGGAAGTTGCAGCGTTTCAAAAACAAATAGATTCGTCGAATGCTAAGGTTAAAAACAAAGAAGTAGCTTTTGATTATAATAATTCCGACAGGTCTTTTGCTCAAAGCAATCTGAATCCATTTCAGTTTAATCCTAATCAAATGTCTGATGAAAAGTGGCAGGAATTAGGGTTAACTGCTTATCAAATTAAGATTATTACAAATTATCTTAGCAAAGGTGGAAAGTTTTTTAAAAAAGAAGATTTTAAGAAAATGTATAGCATTTCAGAGGCTGAGTATACTGTTTTAGAACCATTCATAAATATTCCTACACGTAACGATTCCTCTAATTATACTAAAACTTATCCTAAAATAATAAAACCTATCTATACTATTAATATTAATGCCTGCGATACTTTCGATATGGATGAAGTAAAAGGGATAGGCCCATCTTTTGCACGTAGAATTTATAAATATCGCGAAAGACTTGGTGGCTTTGTTAATAAAGAACAACTTTTAGAAGTTTTTGGGTTGGATAGTGCAAAATATAATGAAATAAAATCGTCAATAATTATTGATACTGTAGGTTTGAAAAGAATTAATATTAACACTGCAACGATTCAAGACTTAAAGAAACATCCTTATTTTGATTACTATCTGGCAAAGTCTATTGTAACCTATCGTATGAAAAATGGGAATTATAAGCAGGTAAGAGATATTAAAAAAGCACCACTTATTTATGATGTCTTTTATAATAAAATATATCCTTATTTAACTGTAGAATAGTTTTTGGAAGCTTATTGTTTGTTAGCGTCTATGATTGCTTTTGCCCATCTTTCCGAAACATTCGAAGCCCAGATAATATCACTATTATAGTTATAATCAGTAAAGACAAACGTAAAGATTAATCTATTTTTTACTTTAACATAACCTGCAATACAAGTTGAGAATTGATATTTGGTACCATCGTTTTCTACAATTGAAACAAGCAAACCAAAAGCATTCTTGTTCTCATAAATAACACCAATGTTTTTTGAAGTTTCGGTAAAGATGCCACTATTGTTTTTCCTATATTTCTCGATGTAATAGGTATTGCTATCCAATAACTGCTGTAAAACATATTTTGCCCTTCCAAAATTCTCTATTCTTATTTCTTTAAGTTGCTTTTCTGAAATAGAAATGTTTTCATAAGGTTTGTTTGATTGAACAAACATACATTTCTTAAGGGAAGCTTTGTCTGGAGTTCCGTTTGCTATTATATTATTATCAATAGAATCTACATAAGCTACCAATAATTTATTACCATCAGGGATATAGCTTTTGAAAATATTATTTTTATCAGTTAATATTTTGTAATAATTCTTTGAAGGCATAGGAATCTTAATGCTAATTCCATCAACTTTAACTGTTGTGTAATTACTTTGCCCAAAAGTTTTTATTGAGATTAATAGAACTCCAAATATTATTATTAAAACAAGTTTTTTCATAGCTGATAAATGAAAAAGAATAGTATTATTTATTTTGTTCAAGTAGTAATTTAGCCCAACTTTTAGAGATTTCATTTATATATTTTACGTTGTCAATATTGTTAAATTTGCTATAAATATAAATGTAAACCAATCTGTTTTTTAACCTTAGAAAATTAACAGAGCAAAGCATTTTCTTAACTTTAGTATCAGTTTTGTAATCTATTGACATTAAAGATCCGAATGCATCATTTATTTCATATATTTTGCCAAGAGTTTTTGGTGTACCTACTTCTACATCACCAATATTTTCTTTTTGTTCGTTCAGTATCTTATTTGCTTCTGCTTTTATTGCATCCAAGTCGTTCTTCAAAGTACTTACAACTCCGTCTTTTACTTCCAGGAAATCCTTTGCCGAACAATCCATTGATTCTACTTGTTTGCCAAATTCAACAAGCATATATGTTTCCATAACTACGTTTTCATTCGCTCCTTTTAATAAATAACTATAATCATTAGTATCGAGAAAAACACATAGAAGACTATTTGTTTCAGGTACAAAACTATTAAATAATTCGCGTTGGGATTCACCTACTTCTTTATAAGTATTATTTGGAGAAGGAATAGTTATATTGACGCCTCCCATTGTTACTACAGTATTACTATTTTGATTAAAAGCACTATTTGTGCATAGAATGAGGATGGTTATTATTAAAGTAAATGTTTTTTTCATATTGATTATTATTGTTGTATTTTATTTGATTTCAATTTGCAATATTACAGTTATAATTTTAATAAACCAAACAGAAAATGTAATATGATTATTTTAGGTTTTGATTAATGTTTTAAATTTCATTAAAAATAACGGAAATGTTAACGAATTGTTAAGGATTATTTAAGATATTGTTAGTAATAATTTAACTTCATTTTAAGTATTATTGTTTGTCAATAATGCATAATTATTCGTATTATTGCAAAAAAATTAAAGATATAAAATATTGATTCATTTAAATAAGTTTAAAACGTAAAAAAATGCAAAGTAAAACTGGTTTTATAGACCCAAAACATAATTTTGATATTCTAGATTCAATTCCTATAGCTACTGTATGTATTGACTATGATAATACTATATTGTTTGTAAATGATAAATTCATAGATTTATTTGGATATACCATTAATGAAATTCCTACATTATATGATTGGTTAATAAAAGCATTTCCTGACATTGAATATAGAAATATTAATATTAATAAATGGAGAAATGAAAATAAATTTTATATCGAACAAGATACAAATCCAAATTCTTATGAAGTAATTATTGCTTCAAAAGATGGGGCTAGTATTCATACCGAAGTTCATACTAAATTGAAAGAAGATTATATTATTATTTCTTTTACTAACATTACTGAATATAAAAATCATTTCGAAGAATTAATTAAAAACAAACTTTTGCTTGAAAAAGCACAGCAAATAACGAATATAGGTTATTGGGAAATTAATTTAGATACAAATAAAGTTTGGGCATCTGATCAAGCTAAAAATATTTATGGCTATAAACCAGAAGGAGAGATATCTTATGAAGATATTAAAAACATCCCATTGCTTGAATATAGACCAATTTTAGATAAAAAACTGATAAACCTAATTAATAATAACGAATCCTATGATGTAATCTTTCAATTGAAACGTGTTGATAATGGGAAGATATTAGATATACGTTCTATTGCTGAATATAATGCTATTGAGCATAAAGTTTTTGGAGTTATCCAAGATATTTCTAACATTAAAAAAGCTGAAAAAGAGATAATAGAGAAGCAAGAACGTATTTTAGCTATTCTAAATTCATCTCCAATTGCTATTGCTTGTTTTGATAACGCATTTAATCTTGAATTCTTTAATAAAAAATGTACTGATCTTTTAGGTTATTCCGATTCTGATGTTAAAACAATTTATGATTGGTTTATCCTTGCCTATCCCGATCAAACTTATCGCGAGATGTTAATTAATAAATGGAATAGAAGTATTCAGATTACTATTAGCAGAGATACGGCAATTGATCCAATGGATGCTTATGTTACATGTAAAGATGGTACAGTGCGCTATATTCAATTTAATACCAAATTGTTTTCGGATCTTATCTTAATATCTATGGTTGATATGACTGAAAATAAAAAAGCTATGGATTTAATTGCAGGTAATGAAATTAAATTTAGAGCAATCCTCGAAAACTCTACTGACGCTATAAGTGTTACCCGAAATAATGTACATGAATTTGTAAATCCTGCATATTTATGTATGTTTGGATATGAAAACGAAAAAGAACTTATAAATGTTGATCCAATTAATCTTATAGCAAAAGATTGTAGGATTTTAGTTACAGATTATACCGAAAAAAGAGCAAAAGGAGAAGATGTTCCTACTTATTATCGTACGAAAGGTTTGAAGAAAAATGGTGTTGTTTTTAATATAAGTATTAAGGTATCAACTTATATTTTAAATAGTGAATTGTACACTTTGGTAATTATTCGTGATATTACTGATAGTATAAATGCCACGAATGAATTGATTAAAGCAAAGGACAAAGCAGAAGAATCTGATAGATTAAAGTCAGCTTTTCTTGCCAATATGTCGCATGAAATACGTACTCCTATGAATGCTATTATGGGTTTCTCGGAGTTGCTTTGTGATCCTGATCTTGATGCTGATCAGATGAGACAATTTACTGATATAATACACAAAAGAAGTGACGATTTATTAGTTATTATTAACGATATTTTAGATGTTTCACGATTAGAGGCCAATCAAGTAAAGCTTATTAAAAATGATGGTGATTTATTTTTATTATTTCAAGATATTTCGAGTTTCTTTGAATCGAAAAGCTTAATTGATCATGATAATTTGATTTTTAGAAAAGAGTATGCATTATCCGAAAACGAAAGTTATATTAATACTGATTTTGGTAGGTTAAAACAAGTCTTAATAAATTTGATTAGTAATGCATTTAAATTTACCAAGGATGGGTTTATTGAAATTGGATGTAAATTAAAAGATGAAAATAATCTATTGTTTTATGTAAAAGATACAGGTATAGGTATTGCTAAAGATAAGACAACTATTATTTTTGAACGTTTCAGACAAGCCGACGATTCAGCTACCAGGTTATATGGTGGTACAGGTTTAGGTTTAGCTATATCTAAATCTTTAATTGATCTTTTTGGAGGCGAAATATGGGTTGAAACAGAGATATGTAGAGGCTCTACTTTTTATTTTACAATACCTTACAATCCTATTGCACGCACTAAAACTAAAGAAGTTGTGAGTACAAAAAGAATATTTGATTTTACTGGCAAAACAGTTCTTATTATCGAAGATGATGCATTTAATTCAATGTTTCTTCATGATGTAATCGCTACTTCTAAAGCTAAAATTCTTACAGCCGAAAATGGAAAGGAAGCTATAGAAATATTCAAACAAAATACTAATATAGATATTGTTTTAATGGATATTCTGCTTCCTGATAATAATGGATACCAGCTTACACAGATATTGTTGAACTTGAAAAATGATCAAAAGATTATTGCTCAAACGGCTTTTGCTTCCGAGGAAGATCGTATGAAATGTAGAAATGCAGGTTGTATTGATTTTATTTCAAAACCAATTAATAAAAATGAATTGATGAATTTATTAGATAAGTATATTCATTCTTAATTCAGAAATATCAAAAAAAGAAAATAGTATTGACTATATATTTATTTGAACAATAGAATTAATTTATCTTTAATTCTATTGTTTTTCTTTTATTCCTTTATTCTTTTACTTCAGGAACAACCTTGCCTTTAAACTGCTTTTGATAAGGCTCCCAAGGCATATTAAAATAACTATTGTCACCAAAATAATGCAAAACAGCTTCAAAATTTACAGCTTCCATATAGCCTTGTGTAACGGTAATTATCCTCCCCATTTCATCCATAAATACATACGAAGGATACGATAGCTTATTATTAAGCAAGGATGTTGCAATTTGATGTGTCGAACGACTACCTGTAGGATTTGGATTTACAAACATATTTCCATCAAGTATAAGTGTATCTTTACGTTCGGCATCCAATTTTACTGCATAATAATATTTATTTATATAATCTATTATGATGGGATTGCTAAAGGTAGTTGCATCCATCCTTTTACACCATCCACACCAGTCGGTATATACGTCAACTAATATCTTTTTCTTTGGAAATTGCTTTGTTAATGCCATCGCCTGCTCAAACGAATACCATTTAATGGAATTTGATTGAATAACATCTGCTTTTAGTTGAGCTTTAGCAAAATTAAATGTAAATAGTATTACAAAGGCTAGTATAATTATTTTTCTAAGATTCATTGTGTAATTTTTATGCAAAATTAATTAAATAAAACGATAATCAAACTAAGATATTATATTTTAACATTTGCTTTAGATTTTAACAATAATTTATCATATAATAATAATAGTATGGCAGTGCCTACACCAATTCCAGTAAATACTATCCAGATATTTGATGGATGGTAGGTATTCCAAAGATAGTTAGTGAGTTCGCGGTTGGTCATATGCATCGAACTTGCTGCTTTATTTATAAAATCATTTTGTGTAAATTCTTTTGATATCTCTGGTAGTTGAATCCCTTTAGCATTTAAATCCATCTTTAATAAGGTAATTTTATCCGACATATTTGTATAAATCCTTCCACTTAGTATCCCTGCAAACAGATTACCACCTGCAATAGGTAGAAAGTTCATTCCCATATATAATGCCACTTTATCCTTGGGTGCAATCCTACCTATATATTCATATATCTTTGGTGAACTGGCCATTTCGCCAATCGCAAAGATCATAATTGATATAAAAAGAAACATCGAGTTTTGTGTTACAAACCAAAGTCCAACTCCTATTGCACATATAAATATACCACCTATCATAGCATTTAAAGGTTTAAATCTCATTACAAATGTTGATATCAGCAACTGAAATGCAATGATGTATAATGCATCAATATTGGTTAGCATTTCGGGTTCTATTATTCCTGCACTTGTTCCTATTTTTGATGCTAAAAAAGGAGATATATTTGCGATTGCATTGTATACAATTGTTGTATCTACCCATTGGTCGATGAAGTTGGGTAATGTGAAAAAGAGTTGAAAATACATTGCCCAAAAGCCAATAAGAATTACCATAAAGATTAAAAACTTATAATCTTTTATTACAAATATAATGTTCTTAAAAATATTAGTAATAATAACTTTTAAAGATTCAGTGTTTTTCTCTCTAAGAGGCTCTTTAAAAAATATTAATAAAATAAAGAGGTTTATAGTTATAATTATTGAAGACATTTCGAACACATAATTCCAACTAATGCCTCTTAGTTTTGAAGCAAATATGGGACCGATAAACGCCCCTATGTTTACGATCCAATAATATATTCCGAAGCCAACTGAAGCATTACTTTCTGTAGTAGTTTTGGCTACAGTGGCCGAAATGATAGGTTTAAATAGCGCTGCACCTACTGCAACAAACAAAAAAGCCATAAATACGGTGGCATAAGTTGTAGTTAAGCCCATAAATAAATACCCAATAATTAAAATGGGATAGGCAATTAGAAGTATGCGTTTGTAGCCAAATTTATCGGCTAAAGCACCTGTGAAAATAGGGAGGAAGTATAATATTGCGGTTACAATACCCATAATATTACTCTTCTGTATTTGTGTAAAACCTAAGGCACCTGTCTCTTGCGAACCCGTTAGGTATAAAGCCAATACTGCAAACACACCATAGTATGCCCATCGTTCGAAAAGTTCCATCGTATTGGCAACCCAAAAAGAGGAAGGGAAGGTTTTTAATACACTTTTTAGTTTCATTTAGATATTGTTTGTTATTTTGAATTTAGTTTGCATTTTATTTTGATGTAATAACGAGCTAAAAGCCCACATTTTCTGTCTTCTAATCCTAGCTATAATTCTTCAAATACTTTAAACGAATACCTATTGCAAGGTTTTCTTTAATA
>CAYRBL010000118.1:2241-9181 GCA_964422385.1 uncultured Bacteroides sp. | reverse complement strand
CATAATCCAATACATTATTCATAAAGATACTGTGTTCTTCGTTTAAGTTATTGTTATTATCAATTAAAGTTACTTCACTTTTATATGAAGAAGGGCTTTCTGAGCCTGGATACTTTTCTAAAATAAATTCATTTAGTTTTAATGAAAATGGTATCTCTATAGCTTTGTTTCCATAACCTATTTTAATATTAGCACCACCAAAATTAAAGTCTTGGTATTCCATTGCGTAAGCCGAACTACCAAAAACATCAGCAGTATAAGTTTTTCCATTTACAGTTACATCTACAACTAATGCATCTACCCCACTACCCATACCTTCGCCAGTATTATCACTTACTAACTTCAACTGAGCATTATTATAATGTTTAGTATACATAAATGCGTGTCCATTTATCCTATATATGTTTTTCTCGGTAAACTCATAGATACTATCCTTTTTCAGAGTATCTGAAGTTTGTTCAGCCATTGTGCTTTTAATAAAATCATAAGGAGAAACAATACTTATTTTGCCATCAGTTTCTACTATTTTCACAGCTTGACTTCCGCCATCAAAGTTGTATGCAATATTAAGTTTGCCAATGCTTTTTACTTCACCTTTTTTTATCTGAACAGCTTGCATACCCATTCCAGATGCAACTGAAAGTTCGATAATACTCTTGCCTCCAGGAACGTTTTCCTCTATTTTTGTAACTGCATTTCTAACAATTTCTTTTAATTTAACATCAATCTTCCCTTTATCTTCGGTCGAAATGCTCTTATTAAAAGAATTGTTGGCAACAGCGCCAATGTTAATTGGGTGTTCTAAGGTATAGGTTTTACTTTTGTCAGCATAGGAAACCATAAGGTATTGTTCGTTACTGAAAATAGTATTTGAGGATTCTCCTTTACGTATATGCATACTTCCTTCGAATCCGAAATATCTGGTAATAGCTGCCCCAAGAATCATTAAAACAAAAGAAAGATGGAATATCAATCCTCCTACTTTTTTTATTGAAATAAGATTGTATGCTTTAATATGTCCAAAAAGATTTATTATTAGTAAAACAAATACTAATTCAAACCAAAATGTATTGTATATTAAAGCTCTTGCTGTAACTGTATCGTATTTATCTTCTATAAATGTAGCTGCAGCCATTGCCACACCACAAATAAATAATAGTATTATTGTAGCTCTAGAAGATAATAATAGATTTAAAAATCGCTTCATTAAGAATGTTTTATTAAATTATTAGTGTGTTATTAATTTTAATGCAATATTACAAAAAAGATATGATATATAAGTTAAGGTTTCGTTAAAATAATAACATTCAGTTTTATCAATTAGGTATTATCTTACCTATTTAATTTATGCAAAATTTAACCCAAACAGCATACTTAAAGTACTTTATATTGATAAAAACAAGATTCTACGCTTTACAACAAATGATTAATGTCATCATTTAAACGATAAATGTCATTTACATATATTTTAATTTACAATTGGATAGCAATAGTATGAGAAATTAAATTAATTTTGCAGAATAATAATTACAATTAATCAAAAAAATAATAACAATTTTAAATCATCAAACATTATGAAGAAAATAATTTTCGCACTAGCTATTATTGCTATGTTTTTTATTAGCAACACAGGCTGCAAAAGCAAAGTTGAACAAAAAGCTGACTCTACTAAATTAGGTTTAACCGTAGATAGTTTTTTACTTACTCCTGAAGCTTGGGCAGGCAAAGATATTACTATTGTAGGTACTGTTTCTCATATTTGCAAACACAGTGGCAAAAAGCTTTTCCTTTTTGGAGCTAATCCTGATAAAACTTTAAAAATAAATGCTGGTGGTGACTTCTCTACTTTTGACATTAAATACGAAGGAAGTGATGTAGAAATAGTAGGAACAGTGGTTGAAGACGACAAAATTGACGTAAACTATTTGAACGAATGGGAAGCTGATATCAAGAAGTCAGTGGAAGATAAAGACCAAAAGGTTTGCAACGAAGAAAGTAAAGCAATCGCAGGTCAAGGTAAGGATACTACTAAAAAAGACACGAAAGATCCTTATGCCGAAGTAAAAGAATTTAGAAAGAAGCTTGAAACAAGTGGCAAAACATACATTCCTGTTTATGCTATCGACTGTAAGACTATGAAAGTTGTTAAAAAATAAATCTATTATCTATATTACAACTTATGGCTTCAAACATTCTAAGAATTTTCAGGAAGTGGAATAGAATCTTGCATCGAGATGTAGGCTATTTCTTTTTTGGAATGACTATAATATACTGCATTTCGGGAATTGCATTGAATCATAAAAAAGACTGGAACCCTAATTACAATATTTCTTACGAAGATTTTACTATTAAAGAGCCAATCGATAAAGCGGCTATAAATCAAGAATGGGTGTTAGCCTTATTGAAAAATTATCATGAGGAAGATCATTTTAAAAAATACTTCTTCCCAAATGAAAACACATTAAAAGTTTTTATTGATAACGGTACCGTGTCTGTGGATTTGCAAAACAAAGATGGTTATATCGAAAAAATAACTAAGAAACCTTTATTCTATCAAGTAAATTTCCTTCATTATAATCCAGGGAAATGGTGGCTATGGTTTTCCGACATCTTTTGCGTAAGTTTAATAATAATCGCAATTACGGGATTGTTTGTAATTCCAAAAAGTAAGAATAGCTTAACCAAAAGAGGCATTTGGTTTGTAATTGGAGGGTTATTGATACCTATTTTAGCCTTAATGCTTTTATAAAATATAATAGGTATACTGTAAAATCTCAATTTTTGTTTTTTTGCTAATTGAAAACAAAATGTTAATTTTGCAAACTGAAATTAAACGCATATTTAAAACGAACATTTACAATTAAGAATTTTATCAATTTAATAAATAAAACACATATAATAATAAAAATGAAAATTAATTCAATAAAATTTCTACTCATTTTCTTTGCTTTTACAGCTTTTGTTGCCTGTAAAACTACAAAAAAGGAATCAGAATTATTAAAACTAGGAATTCACACTGTAGTGGTACAGAAAGTAATCAATACTAGCCAGTATACTTACTTCTTATTATCGGAAGTTGGTAATCCTAAAGTAAAAGAAAGCGACACTATGTGGGCTGCAGTTCCTTTTATGGAATCTAAAATCGGCGATACCTTATATTATAAGGGCGCAGGCTATCCGATGAAAAACTTCCAGAGTAAAGAACTTAACCGTACGTTCCCTGATGTATTATTCTTGGATGCTTTGACAAAAAATGCTGATTTTGTAAAGAAAGATATGGCTAATGTGCCTGCACATCAAGCAATGTCTTCTACTGATACAGCAACTGCAGGAAAACCTCAGATTGCAAAAATTGACGTAAAGGTTGACAAAGCTGCTGGTGGCATCACAATTGCTGAATTGTACGCTAAAAAAGAATCTTACAATGGTAAAATAGTTAAAATAAAAGGAAAAGTTACCAAATTTAGCCCAGACATTATGGAGAAAAACTGGATTCATCTTCAGGATGGTACTGATGCAAGTGGTAAATACGATTTAACTATCACAACTACACAAACTGTTGTTGTTGGTGACATAATTACAGTTGAAGGAAAAATTGCTATAAACAAAGATTTAGGTTATAGCTATTTTTATGAAGTTATAATGGAAGAAGCAAAGATTAATAAATAATTTTTAAGCTTTTTCTACTTTAAAAGTCGTCATTGCGTAAAGCGTAAAGCAGTTTATTTTTTATTAAAATTAAAGAAATTGTTTTTACAAAGAACATCGCAATGACGGCTTTTTTTATTTAAAATAAAATTAAGAATTAAACCTATTTTGAACATCAAAAAACAAATTTTAATCAATATTATATGAATACTAAAACGCTTACAGGTATCTTTTTTATCGCATTTATAATCTTTTTTGCGAGCTGTAATTCCGATAAAGTTAAAACTACAGATAAAACAACGACTGTCACCGAAAATAGTGTTGATAGTTTGGCGATGCTTGAGAATGTTATTGCAGTAGATTCTCTTAATATTGATCTCCGATTAGCTATTGCCAGCAGGTATTATAAAATTAGAAAATTCGATAATGCACTTGAGCATCTTATGAAGGCTGAGCAAATTGACAAAAACAACATTGATGTTTTGATAGGCCTTGGAAACGTTTATTACGACACCGAAAATTTTGAAGATGCCATTGGATATTATGAAAAAGTATTGAAAATTGAACCAGAAAACACAAATGTAAGATGTGATATGGCTACCTGTTTTTTGAGTACCAATAAACCCGAAAAGGCATTGAGTCTCTTGAAAAAGAATCTCGAAATAGATAAAAACCATTTGCAATCTCATCATAATTTATCGATAGTTTACAAGCAAATGGGCAAAACTAAAGAAGCAGATGAAGAAAAAGCTATTTATGAAAAGCTTTTAAAATAAAAATTCTGTCATCTATTTTCTTTTCATTCCCTATAATTTTTCAAAAAAGCAATCTTATTAAGTAAGGTTTTATATATTTATATTAAGAAATCCCCCTATATTTCATTTAAATTAATTATTGTATTTTTGCATTTTATTTAAAGCAAATTACAATGATTAAAAAAATACTTATTTTTACATTCATCTTTGTTTGTACCTTTACTACAACTATTTTTGCGCAATTTTACGTTGCTCCAAACGGCAATGATAACAATGCAGGCACTTTTTCGCAACCATTTAAAACGATACAAAAGGCTGCAACTATTATGCAAGCGGGCGATACTTGTTTTATAAAAGCAGGTATTTACCGCGAATGTGTGACACCCTTAAATAATGGAAATTCTTCAAGTCATATCGTTTTTAAAAACTATCAAAACGACAAGGTAATCATATTGGGCAGTGATTCTATTTCGGGTTGGACTGCATTTCAGAATGGGATATATAAAGCCTACGCACCTGATACTGTATTACAATTGAGCGTAAATAAGAAGATGGCAAACGAAGCGCGATTTCCTAATTTTAGAGGTAATCATTTGAGCTTAGCAGATTGGAAAGCCATAAGTATTGATACTAATTGTAAGGCAATTTTTTCGGGAAGCAATTTTCCACTTAACTATTGGCAAGGCACGTACTGTATTGCTAATGTTGCTTCTAAATGGGTGTGCGAAATGGGAAAAATTGACTCTTCTGCTGCAAGCAATCTTTATTGTTCCAGTACATCTTACCCTTGGGGCACTCATCCGGCCTATGGTCCAACGGTGTATACCGGTAGTGGCATTGGTTATATCACTAAACATTTGAATGCATTGGATACAATAAATGAGTGGCATTGGCAAAATGATACCTTATATTATTATCCCGAAAGTCCAAATGCTATAAAAGCGGAGGCTCGCACTCGTATGTTTGCTTTTAACTTATTTGGCAAACAATTTATCGATATTAACGGTGTAAATATATTGATGGCCAATGTAAATATGGAGGAAGCCACTTCTTGCATTCTTACAAATAGCAGCATTATGTACCCCACGCCTCTGTTTGCCTACACTATTTCGTGGAATAGGCAGGCGCACGATAGCATAAATTATGGTATAAAATCGTGGCAGGGTAAAGGCGTTGCGATGTCGGGCTATAATAATTACATAACGAACTGTTATATTGCGCATAGCTGGGGTGATGGAATAAGTATTGGTGGGAGCAATAATACAGTCGATAATTGTTTGGTAGAAGACTGTGATTGGTCTGGCACAGACGCTGCCGTGCTTTCGTGTATCGGTACCGGACATAAGATCAGTCATAGTACGCTGCGAAAATCGGGTAGAAGCACTCTTGTAAATCGATTGTGCAATTCAACTGACATTATGTACAATAATATGTACGATTGTGGGTATCTTACTTTGGATTTGGGGATCACTTATTCCTATCATTCCAACGGTGCCGGCTCTCAAATCGCTTTCAATTGGGTGCACGATAATCACTGTACTTCAACGTCGAATATGGGAGTTTATTTAGATAATTTTGATACCGCTTATGTAGTTCATCACAACGTAATATGGAATTGCGGAAACGCTGTTCAGACTAATAAACCTGCTGTAAATCATCAAATATACAATAATACCGTTTGGTTTTGCACCAATGCGATGGGCGCTTGGGGTAATGCGGGTACCACAATCCAAAATCAGATTGTAAAGAACAATTTGTCTAATAAAGCATGGAATTTAGGGAATACTTTTAGTAATAATATGGTTACACAGACTCCTTTTTTCACTAATTTAACTACTTTTGATTTCACTTTAACCCCCTCCTCGCCTGCCATCGATACAGGAGCGATTATCCCAGGCATTACGAATGGTTTTTCGGGGAATGCACCAGATGCCGGAGCTTATGAATACGGAAATACTCCTTGGGTTCCGGGTTCAAATGTGCTGATTCCTAATTTATCAGAAGTTTTGATAGATACCAATTCTACTTCTGTAGGGATTAATAGCAATAAACATATCAACACTATGGATGGCGGCTTAAATATATATCCTAATCCTACTGATTCAAAGCTAAATATTGAGTATAATAATATTGAGAATACTTTTTTAACTGTTTATAATATTCAAGGGCAGAAGATAATTGAAAGAAAATGTTGTAAAAATATTGATCTTTCAAATTATAATAAAGGTTTATATTTAGTTGTTTTAAAAGATAGTAAAAAGGAACTCACTTTTACCAAAAGAATTATTTTAAATTAAAAAAAACACAGTATAAAATGAAGGGGCAAGGTTTAATTACCTTGCCTCTTTTTATTTTAAAGCCTAAACTTTTACTTTTCCGCCAAAAATTAAATATTAATAATTGATATTTTATTTTAAATACCCATTTTTATTCTTCTTTAAAAACCTTATTCCAAATTATTAACCTTAGTATAAAACCTACACCCCCTACCTCAGCAACCTTATTAGCTTATTATTATTTTTAATAAGGTAATAAGG
>CAYRBL010000118.1:0-2141 GCA_964422385.1 uncultured Bacteroides sp. | reverse complement strand
ATCCCTTTCTTACTATATTTCTTTTAAGGTTTTTGAATTAAATAAGGCTTTTTTCTTCACAAATTATTGTCAATATTTTTTATTTATATATAAAAACGCTTCTCAAATTAAGAAAAGTATTTTATTTTATAAATAAAAGAATATTAATAATATTATTTCCCCCATTTATTAAAGATTTAACACTACCTTTACCGAAAATTTAAAAATGGAAAAGAACAGTGCTTATACACTAGGAAGTGTATAAATTAATACTACGAATTGCAGCAATATCTAAATCAAGTTTATCGAAAAATTCTTTGTTTGGGGCTTTGCCATACGTTTGTTTCTCCAAATACGAACTCATTACAAACTATTTATATCACATATTTCAGATTAATAAGCTAATTGTCGACGTCGACAATGACTTTATTATAAAAAATAGACTGATTACCGACATCGACAATGTCATTATTAATATAAATAACCCTATTACCGACGTCGACAATGACCATAATTTTAATAAAAGACCGATTACCGAAATCGACAATGACCTTATTTTTGGGAATAGACTATTTACCGACATCGACAATACGCATCTTTTTGAAGATATAGGGTCTCTACTTTTTTCTTTTTTTAGTTTTAAAAAATATTATACCATTACAACATTTATAGCTTTCTATTTTTTTATTTTTTTAAATAAATAACAATATGGGTACTCATAAACATTTACCAAAATCGGATATTGACAGAGCGATAGCGCTATCAGCAGCAAAAATAAAGAAAGATGCAAGTGCACCTGGCGACAATGTAATTTCGGCAGCCAACTCCGCCGCTTTGGATATCGAGCAACCATTGTTTGAAGCCGAAAAAGAACTTTTGAAAATCGCCCAATCCAACTACCACAACAGTGTAGAGGCATATAAAAGTGAATTAAATATTTTTAAAAAGAGAATTAGACATGCTTTGAAGCAGATAAATGATCAAATTAACGATAATATAGCTGGCTGGAAACCTGCCAATCGGACATTATACGGAATGATACTTAGTGGTAAGTTTCCTGCGATGCGAAATGAGGCTGAAATTATATTTGTAGGCAATGGTTTTGTAAAAGGAGAGACTGAGAGAATTGCCGCAGGAGGTACTCCTCTAACAATGATCACTAAAGCAGAAATTGAAGCTAAATTAGCAAGCTTAAAAATAAAAAGGAATAAGCGCGAAGCCCTATATAAATTGGTTGCAGATGCTACAAAAGTTATAGTAGACCGAAGAAAAGTAACTGACCCTCTAATTATAAATATCTGGAAGGATATTGAAAATGGAGGGCAGAAGTTGGCTGTGCCTGCACGCCGTTTGTTCGCCATTTCATGGGGTGTAGTTTATAAAGCAGTGAAGAATTATGGATTTTTAAACGTTAAATGTGTTGACATCAGCACTAATCTTGTAATAAGAGGCATTTTACTAAGGCTAGGAGCCATTGGTGGAAAATCAGGCCCCAAAGCAATTACCGACGATTACGGAGTTGCTTTACTTAAGTCGCGTTATTTTAAACCTACCTTCATAAATGGCGAAAATATGAACTACGAAATAGTTTCGAAAGCCGTTACTATTATCGAAAACCAGACTCAAGTTGTTGTATTATATATGAATTATAAGAAAATCATCTAAGCTCAATTACGAATTACGAATTACGAATTACGGTTTTTATATTAATAATAAAAAGAAGAGATTATTTGTAATTATTTATCATTTTTGAGAGATATGAGAAGTATTCTAAAATAAAAATATGGGAAGCTGTTATCTTTATTTTGACTGCAATTTTTAGTGTATACATCTTAAATATAATAATATTTATAAACTTTGCGTTAAAACATTATTTGGTATAAACATAAAATTTTATACTAAAATAAAGTTGACATTTAAAAATGCTATTTTACTTATTATTTATCTTTTATTAAAATATTTATGGTGAAAAAACTCTTTAAAATAATCCTATATATCATAACTTCACTCCTATCTTTCATATTTTTATATGCTATCGTAGCTTTTATTTTATCAATTATCTTAATAAATAAAAAAACTGACCCCAACTCTAATATCGAAGCCTATATTCATACCAATGGCGTGCATACAGATATTGTTTTGCCCATAAAAGTGGATTCAAT
>CAYRBL010000117.1:0-9198 GCA_964422385.1 uncultured Bacteroides sp. | reverse complement strand
AATAAAATAAAACAATTTGACAATGCTATAAAAGATTGTAATTCGCTATTGACATTGCATCCCGATAGTGGTATTTATTATAATTTAAGAGCTGTAAATGAAGTTGAAATTAAGCAATTTGACGAAGCTGTTAGAGATTATAATCTTGCCATGTCAAAAGGTTTTGATCAAGGAATGCTTACTTTTAATCTTTCTGTTTTATATTATAGAAAAGGAGATAAAGCAAAGGCTTTGCAGTATGCATTAAAAGCTAAAGATATGGGCAAACAAGTTGATCCAGGATATATTGAATATCTTAAGAAATAATTTTAATAAGATAAAAGACTTTATAATACTTATAAATAAATACATTTTTAACATCATACTAAAATGAAAAAAACAGTTATTCTTTTTAATCTAATCTTACTTTTTAGTTTAAATTATATCTATTCTCAAACTACTTACAAACTAATCCCGACTCCTCAAGCAGTGGAATTGAAAACGGATACATTTACATTTACAATCAATACCTGTATAAAACAAAATTATAAAGATGCTTTTTTAGTTGATGAATTAAGGAATTGTGTTCAGCAAGAGTTACATTATATGCCTCAATTAAGCAAGAAAGCTACTTCTAATTATATAGAATTTGTAAAAGTAGAATCTTTGGATGAACTAAAGAAATATTTATATTCTGAAGGTTTAAATAGGTATTATGAACCGGGTGAAGAAGGGTATATTCTTACAATTAATAAAAAGTATATAAAAATTATAGCTCTTACAAATGCAGGTTTGTTTTATGGAGTTCAAACTCTAAAACAACTAATCTCGGCAAATACTTTTAATGATAAATTTAAAAGTTGTAATATTTATGATAAACCTAATGTTCCCGTACGGGCCTGGCAGGATGATATAAGTCGAGGTCCTATTTCGAAACTTGATTTTTTGAAGCAACAAATAAAAATCATGTCATCCTATAAGTTAAATTATTTTACACTTTATACAGAGCATGTTTTTAAATTAAAAAAGCACCCAACTTTAGCACCAGATGATGGAATTACGGCAAAAGAAATTGAAGAATTAACTGAGTTTGCTAAGCAATATCATGTGGAATTGATAGGCAATTTTCAATCTTTTGGACATATGGAGCACATTCTTTCTAAGCCAGGTTATGAATATCTTGCAGAAAATAATCATATATTATCCCCTGCTTTGGATGCCAGTTACACCTTTTTGAGTGAGGTATATTCTGAGATTGCTTCCTCGTATAAAGGGAAATTTTTTAATATAAATTGTGACGAAACTGATGGCCTTGGTGAAGGAAAATCAAAGGCAATGATGGATACTTTAGGTATTGGTGGAGTTTATTCATACCATATTAATAAAGTTGATAAGCTACTAAAACCTTACGGTAAAAAGATTTTGATGTGGGGAGATATAGTGGCAAGTCATCCTGAAATAGTGAGTAAATTGCCCAAAGATATGACGATTATTTCATGGGGATATCACGATGCTTCAAGCTTTGATAATGCTATTAAACCCTTGGCGAAATCTGGTCTGAATTTCTGGGTTGCGCCTGGTGTAAGCTGTTGGTCTCAGGTGTTCCCTAACGAAAAAGTAGCACTAATAAATATCTTTAATTATATAAGAGATGGTGTGAAGTTAGGCGCAACTGGCGTTTTGAATACTTCGTGGGACGATGATGGTAGTAATTTCTTTAACGATACATGGTATGGTTTTGTTTGGGGTGCTGAACTTTGCTGGAACTCACCAAAAGA
This sequence comes from uncultured Bacteroides sp., assembly GCA_964422385.1. GTDB lineage: Bacteria > Bacteroidota > Bacteroidia > Bacteroidales > JACABE01 > JBAXLO01. The sequence continues at coordinate 7,441 of CAYRBL010000117.1, read as the reverse complement.
AAAAAATGAAGGACCAGTTTCTACCAAAGAAAGAGAGCAACGAACAAAAGCTTTTAATCCTAATTTTGATGCCCTTTTTTATGGTTTAAAAAGAAGTTCGGTAACAAATATTATTAGCTCTTTATCCGAATTACATCAATCAAAAGTAAGGAATGTGGAGGCTAACAGTGGATTTTTCTCAGGAATATTTCCAATTTATCCTGAATATATCGAAAATGATATTCATGCTGAAAACATATATTTATATAATAATATTGCTCATTTAGAAAAGAATCTGAATGATATAAAAAAAGATGTAAAGCATAATGAAATAACTTTAAACTACCTTGATTTTGCAATAAAAACAGTAAAGACAACGCTGATGAAGAATATTTTAAGAGTAAATCTTTATAATTATTTAACGAATGACACTACTGTTTCCGAAGAAAAGCTTAAGGAAAAATTAAATCTTTTAATAATAAATATCAAAGATTTAAAACAAGAATATGTTGCCTTATGGGGGCTGGAAAACAGACCATGGTGGCTAAATGAAAACATGAAAAAGTATGATAATTTAATAACTACTTTAGAAAATCTTAGAGCAAAATGTTTGCTTGATATTAATGATACTTTAGATAATAACGGAAGAATAGTTAAACTTCGTTCGGTGTTTGATAATCTACCTATATATTATACTACAGATGGCACTGACCCAATGATAACTTCTAATAAATATTCAAAACCCTTTTACATAACAACTGATGCTACAATAAAAGCAAAAGTAATCTCTGAAGGAAATAAATTTGACATCGTTTGTGATAGTTTTATTATGCATAAAGCATTAGGAAAACTGCATAAACTTAATAGTGTCCCTAGCAAATATCACCCTTCTTATTATGGTGGAGGCACTATGGCACTACTAGATGGCAAGCAAGGGAATGCATCAGATATACGCAGTGGCAGATGGCAGGGTTTTTCAGGACAAGATATAAATGTGGAGATAGATTTTGGCAGAACCGAGAAGTTAAATAGTTTTTCTATGGGCTTCTATCAGTGTACGCCTAGCTGGGTGTTTTTGCCTAAGCAAATAGAGATATACACTTCGGAAAATGGTGAAGATTATACTTTTTATAAAAAGATTACTCATGATATTGATCAAAAGCAAACTAAGGCGTTAAAGTATACCTTCGAAACATCTTTGGATAATCTTAATACACATTACTTAAAAGTGGTTGCAGTGCATTTTGGTAAGCTCCCTGAGTGGCATGCTTCAGCAGGAAATGAAAGTATGCTGTTTTCGGATGAAATTATCCTAAAATAGCATTTAAAGTATAGCTATCGAGAGGACACTTATAGTATTTAGGAAGATAGTTATCTTATTTCAGAGGGAAATTATACTATTTCAGAGGTGAGTTATACTACTTCAGAGGAGACTTATACTACTTCAGAGGAGACTTATCCCGCTCTGAGGTAAATAATACCGCTACAAATGAAACTTATACCAGTTCGGAGGTGACTTATACTGTCTCAGAGGTAAGTTATATTGGAATGAGGTAAATAATTCTACTATTTTCTTGTTTATTAGAGATCACAAAAACACTTAAACATACTGTTATAGTGTTATTTGAATTATTAAAACATAATAAATACTAATAAATAATTCTAAGATGCGCTAAAATTGGTTTTAGGATGTTATTTAAAGTTTTTTTATTCTTATTATATATGTTTTTTATAAATAAAATAAGAATAATTCAGATCACTCTTCTCATCATAAAGATTGGTATCGCTATGAAGAAGTTCCCAGTTTGAGTAATCTATTTCTGGGTAAAAAGTGTCAGCATCAAAGTCTTTGTGAACTTTGGTAAGATACAATTTATCAGCAATTGGCATAAATTGATTGTAAACAGAACCTCCTCCAATGATAAAATTTTCGTCTTCCTCATTACATAAATCAACGGCTTGTTGGATTGAATAAGCCATTTCGCAACCAGTGATAGTTTCGTTGGGTACATCAGTAATTACAATGCTTCTACGATTTGGTAATGGTCGAATTGGAAGGCTTTCGAAGGTGCGTTTGCCCATCACAATTGTGTGTCCTGTGGTTAATTGTTTAAAGCGTTTCAAGTCTTCTGATAAATGCCAAAGCAATTGATTATCTTTACCTATTGCATTATTGTCGGCTATTGCTACTATTATTGAGATTGGTTTCATTTTTGAATTATGAATTATGAATTACGAGATAAAATTACAAATTACGAATTACGAATTACGAAAATAATTATTAATTATTAATTGTTAATTGTTAAACTGCAACTGCAGCTTTAATATGTGGATGCGGATCATAATTAGTTAGGTTAAAATCTTCATATTTGAATGAAAAAATATCTTTAACATCTGGATTAATATTCATAACAGGTAGCTGTCGAGGTTCTCTGGAAAGTTGAAGCTTTGTTTGTTCCAAATGATTATTGTAAAGATGTGCATCGCCTAATGTATGCACAAAATCGCCAGGCTTAAGGCCAGTAACCTGAGCAATCATCATGGTTAATAGCGCATAAGAAGCAATATTAAAAGGCACACCTAAAAAAATATCGGCACTACGCTGGTATAACTGACAAGATAATTTACCATCAGCCACATAAAACTGAAACAGGAGATGACAAGGAGGTAAAGCCATTTTATCAACATCAGCAACATTCCAAGCACTTACAATAATTCGACGAGAATCTGGATTGGTTTTAATTTGATTTATTATCTGCGAAATCTGATCTATCGTTTTATTATCAGGAGTGGTCCATGCACGCCATTGATGCCCATAAACAGGACCTAATTCACCGTTTTCGTCAGCCCATTCGTTCCAAATTGAAATATTATTTTCGGTAAGATATTTAATATTCGTTTCGCCCATTAAAAACCATAACAACTCATGAATAATAGAGCGAAGATGAAGCTTTTTGGTTGTTAAAAGAGGAAAACCTTTGCTAAGATCAAAGCGCATTTGATACCCAAAAACGCTGATAGTTCCTGTACCCGTTCTGTCATTTTTCTGCGTCCCATTTTGCATCACATGCTCTAATAAATCAAGATATTGTTTCATTTATTTAATATTAAAAGATATAATAAAACTCTGTGGATACTGATTCATAATCTTATCCTTTAGGCTCTCTGCTTCTGCCATAGTATTAAATTCTCCCAGAATTAAACGATAAAAATGTGTATTATCTTTATTAACTTCCTGAATGTTGATTTTATCAATATAATTCTTTTTAAGTTTTTCTGAAAGACCCAACATATTACTTTTAAGTTTAAAACTTCCAATCTGAACACCATAAACAAGTCCACTTAAATTCTTTTGAACTGTATCCTTTTGTATATTATTAACAATTATTTTGGTATTAATATTTTGCTGTTCTTTAATTTTATTTGATGCTTTTGTAAAAGCCATCATCATATCAATACTTTCTACCTTATTTTGAGTATGATTTTCCTTATTTTTAACAGTTAAATCAGGAAGGCGGAACGCAACAAAACTAGTAGGTAATAAAGTTTCATTCTTTTTTACAATTGTATGTTTTGAACTTAAATTATTTTTAGGAATATTGAAAGACCATAAATAATTAACTGTATCATTTACTGATTTAGCAGTATTATTCTCTTTTTTAACAGGCTGAACATCCTTATCCTTAACAGTATTTTTAGGCATATTAAATACCCACAAGGAATTAAGAGAATCAATAGTTTTATTTTTTGTTACAACATCCTTATCCTCAATAATATTTTCTTTAGCTACAGCTTTATTTTTAGGAATATTAAATACCCATAAAGAATTAAGGGAATCAATAGTTTTATTTTTTGTTATAACATCCTTATTTTCATTAATAATTTCTTTAGCTACAGCTTTATTTTTAGGAATATTAAAAACCCATAAAGTATTTAAGGAATCAAAAGCAGCAGTTTTATTAGTTGTTAAACTCTTACTAATAGTATATTCTGATGATTGAGATATAATTTTAGGTTGTTTGAAAATAGAAGCAATTATTGAAGAATCAATAGAAGATTTATAAATCCTATTTTTAGGAATATTCTTCTTAACATTATTTGCTAATAGCTGACGTTCTGTAGTATCAATTGCTTTGCCAAAGCGAAGCACATTAATTTGAACAAAAGCAATACCATTATATATAAAACCCAAAGAATCGGCAGCCGCACGGGAAAGATCTATAATACGTTTTTCGACAAAAGGGCCACGGTCATTAATACGCACAATGATAGACTTATGATTGCTAAGATTTATAACTTTAACTTTGGAATCAAAAGGCAGAGTTAGATGAGCTGCAGTCATTTCTGTTGGGTCATAACGCTCACCATTAGCAGTTCTATTTCCTGTTAAGCCATCGTGATAATAAGATGCGATACCTTTTTCTATACTTTTTCGTTGGCTAAAAACCATTGATGAAAGTAGAAAAAAGACACCCAATAATCCAAACTTGATTTTAAACATTAAAAGGAAATAGTTAGTAAAATTTTAATTAATTAATAGCTTTTTATTAAAATTCTATTGATTTTCGATCGTGTTTATGTTTAAAAAGAATAGCAAATAAAATGGCTATAACCAATGAATAAGCGGCAAAAGTAAGCCATATACCGTGCCAATCCTTTGAGCCATTATTAGTAAAATATTTATCGATAAGCATACCGCTAATAAAGCTACCTGAGATAGCACCGAAGCCATTGGTCATCATCATAAACAATCCTTGAGCACTTGATCTGATCCTAGTATCTGTATTGGTTTCGATGAAAAGCGAACCCGAAATATTAAAGAAATCAAAAGCCATTCCATAAACTATCATTGATAAAATAATCATCCATAATCCGGTTGAAGGGTCACCATAAGCAAATAAGCCAAATCTCAATACCCAAGCTATCATACTCATAAGCATAACTAATTTGATACCGAATCTCTTTAAGAAAAAAGGTATTGCCAATATAAATAAAGTTTCAGATATCTGAGATATTGACATTATAATAGTTGAATATTTTACTACAAATGAATTTGCGAACTCAGGTATTTTCTTAAAATCATCTAAAAAAGTATCGCCATACATATTAGTTAGCTGCAAAGAAGCACCCAAAAACATTGAAAATATAAAAAACAGAAGCATTTTATAGTTGGTAAATAATTTAAATGCATTCAAACCAAATAATTCTATCCAACTTGATTGGTTTGTAGTTGATTTCTGAGGTAAACAAGCAGGTAACGTAAAAGAATAAACACCTAAAAATAAAGAACCTATTGCTGAAAAATAAAATTGGTATTCTGTTGCTTTATTCCCCGACAAATTAGTAACCCACATAGCTGCAATAAAGCCTATTGTACCCCAAACACGAATTGGAGGAAATACTTTTACAACATCAAAATTGTTATTTTTTAAAATATTATAAGAAATAGAATTTGCAAGTGAAATAGTTGGCATATAAAATCCCATTGCTACCAACATAACCCAGAAAAAAGTATTAGGATCAGTTACTTTCGTACAATAAAAGATGGCTGCACCACTTAATATATGTAAAGCACCATAAAGTTTTTCAGCATTTATCCATCTATCTGCAATTATCCCTATTAAAGTTGGCATAAAAATTGACGAAATTCCTAATGTTGAGAAGATAGCGCCAAACTCTGCACCTCCCCAATGCTTTGTAGCAAACCAATAGTTAGCAATTGTAATTAGCCATGCACCCCAAACAAAAAATTGTAAGAAGTTCATTAATATTAATCGATATCTGATGCCCATAATGCAGTATTTAAAGTATATATATTAGTTAAATGTTTCTAAAATGATAGAATAATTTTATGAAAATAATTATTTTACTTTTTTCTTTTATTAATTTCATCTCTTAATAAGGATGCTTTTTCAAAATCTTCATTTTCTACTGATTCTTTCAGTAAATCTTCCAATTCAGATGTTGAATAACTAGATATTTCGTTTTGTTCTTTCTCTTCAATAGTCTCATTAGAATGCTTATGTTCTGTTGATTTCTCTTCACCTACAATAATTCCGGCTGCTGAAAGAATGGTTTCGAACGTAAATATCGGACAATTGAATCTGATAGCCAAAGCAACGGCATCAGAAGTACGTGCATCAATTTCTTGTTCGGTTGTACCATCAGTAATCATCAACTTTGAGTAGAAAATACCTTCGGCAAATTTATGAATTAAGATTTCAGTAATTGTTAAATTGTAAGCTACAGCCAAACTTTTAAACAGGTCGTGAGTAAGAGGACGCGAAGGCTTCATTCGTTCCAGCTCAATGGCTATGGCCTGTGCTTCAAAGCCTCCAATAATAATAGGCAAGCGTCTATCACCATCCGATTCACCTAAAATTAATGCATAAGCCCCACTTTGTGATTGACTATATGACAGACCAATAATCTCTAACTTAATTTTTTCCATTTAATATAGGGTCTTAAACCCAACTTTTGTTATGAAATAATGATTGCAAAGATAGAATAAATATTGCATTTATTCAAATAATTGACAAAACTGTTTTATGAATGTTAAACAAAATTTAGTTTTATATGTTTACAAAAAGACCGAGCCATTAACTAATAGATTTTTTATGTATTATAAAAATTCTATGTATATTTGCTCAATATTTTATATTTATAAACAAAAAGAAATTATCTATGAAGAAACTGTATTCAGTTTTAGCGGCATTGATTGTGCCTGTGATTAGTTTTGCCAGCGAGGCAGACCTTAAAATTCCTGATGGAATAAGAAATGAAAGTATTTTATATTGGGGATTTCTTGTAACTATTTTGGGTATGATGTTTGGTTTATACCAATTTGTAAAAGTTAAAAAAATAAAAGCCCATCAATCGATGCTTGATGTAGCGCAAGTTATTTTTGAAACTTCTAAAACTTATCTTTATCAACAAGGTAAATTCTTGTTAATATTATTTGCTTTTATTGGTTCAGCTGTTGCATTTTATTATGGATATTTAGCAAAACCAGGTTTTGGCTTTGGTGGTGTAGCTATGATACTTGGATGGTCGGTTTTGGGTATACTAGGTTCGTATAGTGTAGCTTGGTTTGGTATCAGAATGAATACCTTAGCAAATTCACGTATGGCTTTTGCTTCTTTAGAAAGAAGACCTATTAAGTTATTAAGCATTCCTTTAAATGCAGGTATGAGTATCGGTGTGATGCTTATCTCTTTAGAGTTAATTATGATGCTTATTATTCTTATGTTTGTTCCTGGCGAATATGCTGGCGCAAGTTTCATTGGGTTCGCTATTGGTGAGTCACTTGGCGCTTCTGCTTTACGTATTGCAGGTGGTATCTTTACAAAGATTGCTGATATAGGTTCGGATTTAATGAAAGTTATTTTTAAGATAGGTGAAGATGACCCTCGTAACCCTGGTACTATTGCTGATTGTGTTGGTGATAATGCAGGTGATTCTG
>CAYRBL010000116.1:3336-9213 GCA_964422385.1 uncultured Bacteroides sp. | reverse complement strand
TGAATTATTTGATTTGAGTACAGGGATTGTTCAATCTTTAAGTTGTAATGTTGATTGGTCAAATCCTGGTTTAGAAATTTCGTCAATTGAATTTGATTTGAATTATAATAACAATGACCCTTATTTTATTGTAGGTTCAACTAATAAATGTAATATATATTGTCGAAAGACTGATCCCTTTTTAAATACAATATTTCCTTTATCAAAAACATACTCATCTCCTGCTATTTCTGGATTAATCACATCAAATCCATATTTTACTAGTTTGACTGTTACCGATATTTGTTACAATAAGAATACAAAAGGTATAGGAATAACTGGTTATTGCAATACCAACACAATACCAAACTCAACTCCTGTTTTTGAAGGATTTGTAATAGATTTAGATAATGCACTTAATTATATTGACCCTAATAATAGTTGGACTATTTTTTCAGGGTACCAAACTCCAAATCTTTTGCCATTTAATGATGCAGGTTTTCAACATATCATATATAATTCATCATCTACTTTTCTATCTTCACCAAATTATACTTATATCTTAAATGGGAAACCTTTGAATCCTGATCAGAATTATTCATACATTTCCGAATACTATCCTGGTCCGACAACAAACAACTGCAATGCTTTAAATATCCCGTATGATTTACCTGGAGTATTATTTGACCAATATCATCATATAGCATCTTTATCTTATAATAAATTTAATAACATATTTGATCATTTTCTTTTTTCACCTTTAACAATTAACTTAACAAGTCCTTGTGGATCTCCTCAAAGTGTAGATATTCCTCAAACACCAACAATAACTGTTGTTGATAATTGTGGGAGTTCAACTTTAACTGCAACAGGATATACCGGATCTTTGATTTGGAGCAATAATGCAACAACATCTTCGATAACTGTAACAAATGCAGGCCCCTATACAGTATCTCAAATAATAAATGGATTTACAAGTAATCCAGCAAATGGTATAGCAAATCCATATCCAATACCACCTGCACCTATAATAGTGGGCACAGGTAGATGTGATGGAGCTTCAATACTTCAAGCATCAAATTATACTTATGCTTTGCTTTGGAGTACCGGAGCAACAACGTCATCTATAACTACAACTACAGCCGGAACTTATACTGTAACTCAAACAGATGGTCATGGATGTACCGCTACAGGCCATATTATAGTAAGTACTATGAATATTTTTCCATTGCCATTAATTGATAATCATAATAATTGTGATGGTACTTCTACTCTTACAGTTACTAATTATCCAAATGCAACATTTTTATGGAATACAGGTGATATTACTCCTTCAATTACTGTATCAACTAATAGTGTTTTTTCAGTAACGGTTAACGGATGTTCTCTACTAACAAAAAGCGTTACTGCGAATCCATCATTTGCACCACCTATTCCAATAATTTCTGGAACCGGAAGGTGTGATGGGGCATCAATACTTCAAGCATCAAATTATAATTATGCTTTGCTATGGAACACAGGAGCGACAACGTCATCTATTACTACAACAACAACTGGAACTTATACTGTAACTCAAACAGATGGTCGAGGATGTACAGCTACAGGTCATATTATAGTAAGTGCTATGAATATTTTACCATTGCCATTAATTGATAACCATAATAATTGTGATGGTACTTCTACTCTTACAATCAATAATTATTCGCTTTATCCAACAGGAACAAACTTTTTATGGAGTAACGGTGCTACTACTTCTTCAATTATGGTTTCAACAAGTAATATGTATTCAGTAACAGCTAATGGATGTTCTTTATTAACAAGCAGTGTAACAGCTACTCCAACACTTGCTCCACATGCTCCTATAATTATTGGTACAGGCAGATGTGACGGGGCATCAATACTTGAAGCAACTAACTATATCGGGTCCTTACTTTGGAGTACTGGCGTAACAACTTCATCAATTACTGTATCTATGGCTGGTACTTATTCTGTAACCCAGACAGATGTTAATGGATGCACTTCAACAGGGCAAATAATAATAAGCTCGATGAATATTTTTCCACAACCAACAATAGATATTCACAATAATTGCGATAATACTGCTACATTACAAGTTAATAACTATCCACTTTCTTCTACTTATTATTTATGGAATACAGGTGATATAACTCATTCAATAACTGTTTCAACTAATGGATTATTTTCAGTAACTATTAATGGATGTTCTCTTTTAACAAAAAGTGTTACAGTAGATCCTAGTATACCAATTGCACCAGCAATATCAAGTAGTGCACCATTATGTGACAATTCATTAAATTTAACAGCTAGTAACTATACTGGTACTTTAAAATGGTATTCTAATTCTGTTGCAACAACTCAAACAGCTGCAACAATCAGAGTAGTAAATACAAACACTTATAGTGTTACACAAACTATATATGGATGTGAAAGCCTTAAAAGTAATTCTATACCTGGTCCGACAAATTACATACCTCCACCAACTGTTACTGTTACAAATAATTGGGGGAAATCCGATTTAGTTGCAACATTCTATTCTGGCGCAACTTATCTTTGGAGTAATGGTGCAACAACTAGAGCAATTAATGTTACATCACCTGGAACATATTATGTTACTGTAAACAATTGTTTTTATAGAACTAGTAGTGGAGTAGCAGCTCCATTAGTACCTGCAACACCAGTTGTAACTGCTAATGAGTTTTGTGATGGACATACTAGATTATACATTACTGGAAACTGGTCTCCAGGTGCAGTTTTACACTGGAAATTAAATGGATCTCCTTCATGGCAACTTCAAAATTCAAATTATATTGATGTCACTATAGCTGGATGGTATAGTGTATCTCAAGAAGTTAGTGGTGCTAGTAGTGCATTTAGTACTCCTGTATATGCCATATGCCAATCGAAACCATCACAGCCATCTATAAATTATAGTACATACTGTTCTGGTAATACTATTATCTATTATACACTTTATCCAGCAAACTATTCAGGTACTGTAAATTGGTCAGCAGTAAATCCTTCAAGTATATTTTATCCAATCCCTCCAAATTACATTGAAGTTCATTCTAATGATGTTTATATTTTATCTCAAACAGTAAATGGTTGTACAAGTGATAATGCATTAATGCCTATTTCTGATATTAATGTTTCTGGTCAATGCCATACAAAATCAATAGACCAGATTATAGATAATGTTAACAGATCAAATAATATAATAGAAGTGTACCCTAATCCAGCAAAGGATGAATTGTCAATTCAATTTGATAATGTTATAGAAGGGACAGCTATTATTGAACTTTTTGATTTAACAGGTAAACTAATTTATAATACTTCGATTAATACAGATCTAAAGCTACAAACACTAAATATTAGCAGTCTAAAAGCAGGCATGTACAATTTAAGAATATCAGGTAATAACATAACTAAAAATCAAAAATTAGTTATAATTAAATAATTTCTAATATCAAGGAGGTTGTTTTAAAAAGCAACCTCCATTGATTATTAAAATTAAAAATCTTAAAAAATTAATAAAAGTAAAAAAATAAAGAATTAATTTGAATGAGAATATAATATTCCAATTTCATTTGAAAAATTTTCATTTGGAATTTATTATTACATATTAATTATAGATAATAATATAATTGAAAAAGAAATATTAATTAAAAAGTAATATGTTTATTAATATCTATAAAAAAATCCAATTAAATTTATTAGACTTTTTTTTTGTTAATTATTACTTAATATTGATATATATTGAAAAAATTGTATACATTTGCAAATTAAATCTATTAATAAGTATAGATTTATTTAAAAAAAATATTAATATCATAATTTTTAATAATTTATAATAAATAGACAATGAAAAAACTTTTTACATTTTTAGTATTAGTTCTACTAATTACAGGACTTAAAGCACAAATTGTATTTCAAGAAAATTTTAATGCTGTAACAAATGACAGTATGCCTACTGGATGGACTGTATTTAATTTAGATGGTTTAACTCCAAATGTTGCAATTACAGGACCAACATCATCAGGAGGTTTAGCACAACCATTTGATAAAGCTTGGGGTTGTTATGATTTTTCTTCACAAGGTTTATTAACTTCTAAATGTGCATGGTCAACTTCATATTTTTCAACTGCAGCAATAGCTAATCGTTGGATGTTTACTCCTGCAATTGTTGTCCCAACTAATTTCCCAGTAATTCAGTATATTGCATATACTCCTAATGCAAGTTATCCTGATGGATACGAATTAAGACTAATGACAACTGCTCCAACTAGCGGAAATATTACAACTTCAACTGTATTATATTCTGTTGCAGCTGCACCTACTACAGCTACTATTAAGACTGTTGACTTATCAGCTTATGCAGGACAAACTGTATATATTGGATGGAGAAATAATTCAAATGATAAAGTTATATTAGGTATAGATAATGTTGTTGTTACATCTTTACCTGCTACTGGTGCGACTATGACAAGTATTAGTCTTGCAAGTTATTTACAAACCAATACAACACAAACTATTGCTGGGGTATTAAAAAATATTGGTGGGCAAGCAATAACTTCACTAGATCTTAATTATTCAATTAATGGTGGTGCAAAAGTAACTCAAAATCTTACAAGCTTAAATATAGCTAGTCTTACTAATTACAATTATTCACATTCTACTACATGGGCAGTTCCATCAACACAAGGCACATACACTATTAAAGTATGGGCTGATAATATTAATGGAAATGCTGCTATTTCTAGTGATACTATATCTAAAGTAGTAAATACATTAACTACTTTAGTTTTCAGAAAAGTTGTATTAGAAGAATATACTGGTATTCATTGTACATATTGTCCAGACGGTCATAAAAGAGCTAATGATTACAAAGCTCTACACCCAAATGATGTATTTATAATAAATATACATCAAGGTCAATATGCAACACCAGGAGCAGGAGAACCAGATTTTACAACCTCTTTTGGTAATGCTTTAGCTGCACAAACTGGATTAACTGGATACCCAGCAGGTACTGTTAATAGACATCTTTTTGGAACTAATACAACTACTGCTACAGATAGAGGAACTTGGGCTACAAACGGTAATTTGATTTTAGCTATGCCAACTTATGTAACTTTAGGTATAAATGCTAATATTAATTCAACAACTAGACTATTAACTGTAAATGTAACTTCTAATTATCTTGCAAATGGACCTGCATTAAATATGATGAATGTAGCTTTAATTCAAAACAATGTACAAGGTCCACAAACAGGTGGTTCTACATATAATCCTACACAAGTATTGCCAAATGGTAAATATAATCATGGACATATGTTGCGTCATCTCATTACAGGACAATGGGGTGATTCAATTACTGTAACAACAAATGGGACTACATTCCAAAAAACATACACCTATACTTTACCTGCTTCAATAAACGGAGTAAATCTAGACTTAACAAGTGTTGATGTTGTTGCTTTTATCACTGAAGGAAAACAAGAAATAATTACAGGAGCAGAAGCTGTTCTTACAACTTATTCAGTTGATGAATTAAATAATACTTCTAGTTTAACAGTTAGCCCAAATCCATTTAGTACTTCTACAAATTTAAATATTAATTTGACTGAAGCTAATAACGTAAGTTTAAAAGTTATGAATGTATTAGGCGAAAATGTTTATGAAGCTAATCAAGGTAAACTTACAGCTGGAAAACATACTATCGAATTAAACGGACAAAACTTTGCTAATGGTATTTATTTTGTAAACCTAACAATAGGAAACAATACAATTACTAAAAAGGTATCGGTTAGCCGCTAAGAAAATATCTTAAACAAATAATAAAAGCCCGGTCAGTGATACTGATCGGGCTTTTTTATTTAT
>CAYRBL010000116.1:0-3236 GCA_964422385.1 uncultured Bacteroides sp. | reverse complement strand
CTTAAACAAATAATAAAAGCCCGGTCAGTGATACTGATCGGGCTTTTTTATTTATATTTAGATAAGTTTAAAAATGACGATTGAGATTGCTTCACTTCGTTCGCAATGACGACTTGGTAATTTTCGGAGTAGACTCATTTAATAATATTTTTTATAAAAGATAAACTTAAGCAGTGTGTAAGTTGTTTTTATTTTATAAATAAAGCAATTTTAGTATTGCTAATAACATTTTAAGTATGACAAAAAAACGAGTACTCCTTATTATAAATATTGTATTAAGTGCAACTATTGCATTTGCACAGGTTCCAAAATCGCAACGTTTAGTTTTATGCGAAAAGTTTACACAGATGGGTAGCGGTGCCAGTGCTGCAAACAATCCAAAATACGATTCGTTGATGCAAGCCAATGCAGGGAAAGTTATTTCTATCAACTATCAGGTACCTGCACCTGGATATGATTTATTATATTTCCAAAACCCAACTGATGTTGACAGCAGAGCAATGTATTACAATGTACCCTCAGTTCCTTATGCTATAGAAGATGGCACAGCTTATAAAGGAAATTTAGCAGGGATGACTCAAGCTAAAATTAATTCTGAATATTTGACAGCATCACCTTTTGCAATATCTTTATCGCATCAGTATAGTACTAATATGGATTCGGTTTTTATTAGATGTATTATAAAAAGTACTGTTAACTACACCTACACAGGGCCATTGAAAGCATATATAGCGATGATAGAAGACAGCATTAATTTTGCAACAGCACCCGGCACCAATGGCGAAAAGGTTTTTTATAATGTGATGCGAAAGATGTATCCTGATGCTTCGGGCAAGACACTTGCCTTGTCGTGGCTGGTAAATGATGCAGATACTATTCTTATAAAAGCAGCAATTCCAAGCTATATTTATAATTTTAAAAAGCTTTCGTTTGTGGCATTTGTGCAGGACGACATAGATAATAATGTAAAACAGGCTGCATATTCTGCTCCTATTTCTTTTGTAGAAACAAAGTCGATAACTTCTATTACTGCTGTGCCTGCTATTTTATGTGGGACTACTAATATTAATCCAATAGTATCTTTAAAAAACATTTCAACTACCGACACTTTGCATTCAGCTGATATCATTTATCAAGACGACAGTACTCTTTCTCAAACGTATCATTGGACAGGAAGTTTGGCTCCAAATTCAATTACTAATTTAAATATTCCTACTGTTGCAACTACTGTTGGGTCGCATATATTTAAGGTATACACGCTTCCTTTTTTAGGTTTGGATGCAGTTAAAACTACTAAGTTTATTACTGAAGCTGTTGCTGCACCATTGCCTGTAAATACCAGCTTTGAGAGTGCAACTTTTCCACCTAACAATTGGGTTGTTAACAGTACTTCTACTTACAATTGGGCTGCTGATTCGGTAAGTGCTTTTGGAAATGGCGTGCTTTCGGCTGCATATAAATGTTTTTCGATTCCTAATGGTAGTATTGGATATTTATATAGTCAACCAATGGATTTATCCGGAGTTAGTTTGGCAAAGTTAGCCTTTGCTGTAGCTTATGCTCGCTTTTCAGGTTTGTATGTAGATAAGTTGGATATTGAAGTTTCTACTAATTGTGGAACAACTTGGACAAATGTATATTCAAAATCGGGTAGTAGCCTAGCAACTGCTGCTGATATGACTTCAGAATTTGTACCTGCACCTTCGGAGTGGAGAAATGAATTGGTGAATTTGGCTTCTTTTATTGGGCAAAATGATGTATTGTTACGTTTTAAGGCTACGAGTGCTTATGGTAATAATATGTATATTGATAATATTAATATTGCTACAGATGCTGGCGTCAAAGAGACTTTTGTTGATAAAACTATTAATGTTTTTCCAAACCCTTTTAATAGTTTTACAAATATTGTTTTTAATGTAAATGAAAAGAAAGAAGTTACTTTTAAATTAATAAATGTATTGGGCGAAACTGTGATTGAGTTGAGCAGAAACGATATTACTAAAGGTAAAAATACTATTGAATTAAATACCGAGCATATTCCTGCAGGTATTTATTTTATTAAATTAGCTATTGGGAAAAATATTTACACCAAGAAGATTGTGAAGGGAGGCAATTAGGGGTTTAGACTTTTAGGGTTTTAGACTATTAGGAAGAGTATAAAAAGCTTCGTCATTGTTTGACGTAGCTTTTTTTGTAATAGTATTACTGAGCTTTCGGATACCTATATTATCAATAATATTGCATTCAGGAGTTTCTAGGAATATTTATTAATAATATTAATTTTTATTAATAGTTGTTTTTGGTTTAGAATTTTTATTTTAATTATGATGTTTATAATATGTATTTTTATCTTATTAAATATACTTTGTAATAATAACAAGATAATTAACAAAAAGAAAAGCGACAATCAGAATACCCATTTATGCACTTTACTTTTTCGGAGTGGGTGAATGGGTTTTAGTTTATGCACATTTATTTTTATTAATATAGAGATTTAATATTCAAACCCTAAGTATAAACTTCATTTAAAACACATGCTTCATAAGGAGCAAGTGTTAATATATTAATATTCGTTTTTTCTCCTTTTTCACGATGTGTCGAAAATAAAACTTTCCAGTTTTCTTTATTTTTCATCTTTATTGTTTTTGCATAAGGAGTAAAATTTAGCACTACAAGCACATTCTCATTAAAATAGTCTAAACGATAATAAGCAAGTACCCCTGTTTTACCTTTCTTTATTACTTCAAACTCTCCAGAATGAAGAGCTGGTGTATTTTTACGTATTTCAATTATTTCTTTATAAAGATTAAGTAAAGATTTATGGTCTCCCAATTGGTTTTCAACATTTATCTTTTTATAATCAGCGTTCATTTTCATCCAGGTAGCAGGCGCTTTAGTAAATCCTCCATTCTTTTCGGAAGTCCATTGCATTGGAGCTCGGGCAGGCTGACGACCTTTATATATTGGCCAGTACTTTTTACCTAAAGGATCACTTATTTCTCTAGGTTTCATAAAAACATTTGACATCCCAATTTCTTCACCATAATAAATAAAAGGAGTACCTTTAAGAGTAAGTTGAAGTACAGCCGCAACTTTTGCTCTTTTAAAACGATCTCTTTTATTAAGTATCGCAAACCTCCCAATTGAACGGGGGTAATCATGACTTGATAACACAATTGATGGCCAACCTTTATCAGCAACTAGTTTATACCATTTTTTAATACATTTATAAAAAG
>CAYRBL010000115.1:3088-9269 GCA_964422385.1 uncultured Bacteroides sp. | reverse complement strand
TGTTACATTAACCGTTCTAATTTGAGAAATTAAATAAGTAGGAAGAATTGTTACAGTTGTAAAAGTTAAATCAGTACCATAAGATGTTCCAATACTATTTGTCGCATAAGCTCTAATATGGTAGGTAGTGCCTGAAATTAAATTTGACAATAAACTTTGGAAATATCCTATTGTCCCAACTGTTGTAGTGAAATTGTCATTAAGTGTTGGATTTGAATTTAAACTCCAACAAATTCCTCTTGCTATTATTGTTGAGCCTCCATCATTAAGAACGGTACCATATGGTAAAGCAGAAGTTGCTGTAATATTGGCAATACTATCTGTTGCAATTACAGGTGCAACAGCTGATGAAGCTGTAATAAAAGTAGAGTCTGAACCATAAGAAACTCCAATTGAATTTTGAGCAAATGCTCTATAATGATATATAGTATTACCTGATAAACCCGCAAGATTTGCAAAAAATAGCCCTGTAGTTCCTGTTACAAAGATTTTCAAACTAGAAGTGTCAGGGTTTAACGAAGTACTATAACAAATACCTCTTTGAGTAATTGCAGAGCCACCATCAAAACTTACATTGCCACTACAACTAGCTGTTAAAGCTGTAATATTACTAGTTGAAGATGTTAAAACTGTTGGTGCAGAAATAACTCCAGTTCCTATCATATCGCTCCAAGTTGTTGCAACTCTAATTTCATCAACACTTAATGTTAGATTATTTGCTGAAGAACCTTGTCTCAGAGCAACTCCTTGTGAAACCAAGTCTAAATCTGTTGAAGTAACATCAGTGGCAGTAATTGTAGGAGTGCCTTCAGATGCTGTAGCAGGGTTTACAAATAATGCAACACTATCATTTGTAGTACCTGTTTTTATCATATATTTTAATACTACTAAATTGGTTGTTCCGAAATCATAAAGTGTAGAACCATAAACTATATTAGCAGCAGTAGAGCCCTTTAAAACTCCAATTTTATATTTATTTTGAGTTGCATCCTTTTGGATATATACTCTAGCATAAAAAATAGTTGTGGACGTTCCTTTTAAATGAAAGAAATAATCAGCAGTTGTTGTTGCTGTAGCAACATTCATTAAAAATCCTACGTAAAGATTTGTGCCAGCAGCTTGTGCAGTGAATGTTTTGCTTATGTCCTGGCCGCTGTTGTTAACGAAAGCTTTATTTCCAGCTGAAGTTGCGTATCCCCCATAAATAAGAGATCCACTTGTACAATAAATTTGATTAGCTGTCCCTCCACTGTGAACTATCCATCCATGAGGAGTTACTGAATCTCCAACAGGGTAGTTAAACTGCTCATTTAATAATACCTGAGCGTTAATTGTACCCGTTATAATCACGAAAAGTGAAATAATAAAAAGTAATTTGTTTCTCATCTTTGATTTATTTTAAAATAATATTAATTCGTTATTAATTTTTTACTGTCCTGTATTAGTTTAATTTATGAAAATTGTTAATCCAAATATTTAAGTTTTATTATAGTTTTTTCTTTATATAAAATAAGGTACAAATTTATATAAATTAAGACAATAAATATACTAAAAAGTTGATTATTTTTTTAAAAAAATTCGTAATATTGTTTTTGTAATTATAATACAGTCTGTTACCAGTGATTTTTTTTTGATGTAATGTGAGTTTATTTTAAGTTTTGCTGGCATTATTTCATTTATATATGTTTCTTCTGGAGTTGCAGATTTACTTAAAATTTCACTTTCGTTGATATATTCTAAGGAAGCGAAATCTGTAAGACCAGGTCGAACTGATAAAACTTTTAATTGTTCTTGATTATACAATTCTACATACTTTCGAACTTCTGGGCGAGGTCCAACTATGCTCATATCTCCTTTTATTACATTTAGCAATTGTGGGAGTTCATCTAATTTGTATTTTCTAAGGTAATAACCTATGTTTGTAACTCTGCTATCCTTATTTCCTATAGTTAAAAATCCTTTTTTTTCAGAATCTGTCTTCATAGTTCTGAATTTATACATAAGGAAATCGTTGTTATTTTTGCCAACTCTGATTTGTTTAAAGAAAACACCTCCTTTTGAATCAAAAATTATAAATAATGAGATTATAATAAGAACAGGTGATATTATTAAAAGCCCAACTAAAGAAAAAAATATATCAAATAAGCGTTTTATCATAATTCTATAAGTGTTTTTCAACAGATTTTACAATGGCTTCAATAACTGTTCTTAAATTATCATCTGTTAAATTATAATATACTGGCAAACTTATTTCATTGCTGAAGATATTATATGAAACAGGGTAGTCATTAATATCATAACCTAAGTTTTTATAATAAGTCATCATAGGCAATGGAACGAAATGTACATTTACAGCTACCTCTTGTTTGAAAATTTCTTCAATAATCAAATTTCTTTTTTCTTCAGATGCATTTTTTATTCTTAATAAGAAGACATGATAGGATGATTGTTTAATTTCGTTTTCATATTCTGGTATAATTGCCCAATTGTATTTTGATAATTCTTTAGAATAATAGTCAAAGATATATTTTCGCTTTTTAAGCATATCGCCATCATATCTTTTTAGCTCAACTAAACCAATAGAAGCTTGTATGTCGGTCATGTTGCATTTATAACCTGCTTCTACAATGTCGTATCTCCAGTTCCCAATTTGTGTTTTGGCTAAAGCGTCTTTATTTTGTCCGTGAAGGGATTTAATATTTAATTTTTTATATATTTCTTCATTATCAAATGGAGCAGGAAGGTTTAAACAGATAGCTCCACCTTCGGCAGTTGTTAAGTTTTTTACTGCATGGAACGAATAAACTGTAACATCAGTAAGTTTACCTACTTTTGTTCCTTTATATATTCCCCCTAATGAATGTGCGGCATCAGAAAGTACTAAAATTCTACCAAGCATTTTTTGCTCATCTGAGTATGCTGCAAATAAATTTTTAATATTTTCTGATTTAACTATTGCATTTATTTCATCATAATCGCAAGGAAAGCCTGCAATGTCAACAGGCATTATAACTTTAGTGTTTTTTGTGATTGCTTTTTCAATTGCTTTTAATGATATATTAAAATCTTCGTTGATATCAACAAAAACGGGTTTAGCACCACAATGCACCACTACATTAGCTGTTGCAGTATATGTATAAGCAGGAATAATTACTTCGTCGCCCTCTTTTACGCCATACCAACGGAGCATAAGTTCCAGACCTGCTGAAGCAGAATTAACACAAAGTGTAGCTTTATGCCCTGCATATTTAGTAAGTTCTTTCTCAAAAAGCTTCGTTTTTGGGCCAGTCGTAATCCATCCTGATTTTAGCGTATCAATCACTTCATCAATGATTAATTGGTCCATACGTGGTGGTGAAAATGGTATCATATTGTTTTTTATTTAGGCAACAAAGGTATAAAAAAAAGGCGTAGCTTGTTTAACTACACCTTAAATCTATTGAAAAATTAATGTTTTATTAATCTACCTTCGCTAGAAGTATTTCTTCTATAGCTTGTTTCATTGATTCTTTTGGTAAAGCTCCAACTGACATTTGTGGTTGACCTTCTTTTGGACAAAATAGAATTGAAGGAATGCTTCTGATGCCAAAAGCACCTGCTAATTCGGTTTCAGCTTCGGTATCTATTTTGTAAATATTTATTTTTCCAGCATATTCAGAAGATAATTCTTCTAAAACTGGTGCTACTGCCTTACAAGGTCCACACCAATCTGCATAAAAATCGATGATGCAAGGTAATTCTCCTTCAAATTTCCATTCTTTGTTGGTTTCGAAGTTGAATATTTTATTTAGGAATGTTTCTTTTGTTAAATGTTCCATTATGTTTATTGTTATTTATTATTTTTTTATGTTTGTTGTGTCAACTTTTGTTGCCAAAAGTATTTCATCTATCATTTTTTTATATTCTTCTTTCGACATAGCACCTGCTTGCATGTAAGGCTCGCCTTTCATTGGTGAGAAAAGGATTGCAGGTATGCTTTCAATCTTGAAAAAACTAGATAAATCTTTTTCATTATCTACATTTATTTTATAAATATTAATTTTTCCAGCATATTCTTTTGCTAATTCTTCCATAATTGGGGCAACTCGTTTGCATGGGCCGCACCAATCAGCATAAAAATCGACGATACAAGGTTTTTGGCCTTTGAAAACCCAAGTTTGTGGGTTGGCAACATAATCTACAATTATTTCTTTGAAAGTAGTATTGTCGATAGCTACAACAGT
Organism: uncultured Bacteroides sp.; assembly: GCA_964422385.1. Classification (GTDB taxonomy): domain Bacteria; phylum Bacteroidota; class Bacteroidia; order Bacteroidales; family JACABE01; genus JBAXLO01. Next base: position 5,046 of record CAYRBL010000115.1, on the reverse strand, counting down.
GCCATTGTTGTCGAATTTATTAGCTAATTTATTGGCGTCTGCTGCATTGTTATCTTTGTTTTGTTGCTTGCAGCTTATATTTGTTATGATTAAAGCTACGAATAAAAGTTTGAAGATCCATTTCATTTTTTTGTTGTATTAAATTAATTTTGCAAAAATATAAAAAATATTTTAATTAAATCGTATTAGTATCACTTTTTTTATTACTTTTGTAAACGATTTTAATTAATAATTGTTCAAAATAAAGTCTTTTTTGAAAAAATAAATATGTTTGAGAACTTAAATACATTAACGAAAGTTAAATTTAAAAATAGATTTGGTACCGAAGAAAAATGTTTGGAATATTTGGCTACCGAAAAGTGGAAAGATGGTTTTGTGTGCCGCAAATGCAATAATACGAATTATTGTATTGGAAAAAAACCTTTCTCACGTAGATGTACCAGGTGTAAAACGATAGAATCGGCAACTGCGCACACCTTATTTCATCATTGCAAGATGCCAATTCACGAAGCCTTTGGATTAGCGTTTATGGTATGTAAAAATCCTGGAATATCGAGCTACGAACTTGCTGAGTTAACTGATGGCCGTCAGATGACTTGCTGGAAATTTAAGACTAAAATACTAGAATGTTTGGAGCAAAATAAGAAGTCGGACTAAACTGCTACATTATATTCGCGCAAAGCATCGTTTAAGGATGTTTTAGTGTCTGTCGATTCTTTTCTTTTTCCTATTATTAATGCACAAGGCACCTGAAATTCGCCAGCATTGAACTTTTTGGTGTATGAACCAGGTATAACTACCGAGCGAGATGGTACCACACCTTTATATTCTATTGGTTCGCTACTTGTAACGTCAATTATTTTTGTAGACATCGTTATAACTACGTTTGCACCAAGCACAGCTTGCTTTTCTACCTTAACTCCTTCGACTACTATGCAGCGAGAACCAATAAAACAGTCGTCTTCGATGATTACAGGGGCAGCTTGAACTGGTTCTAATACGCCACCAATGCCAACACCGCCACTTAGATGAACGTTTTTGCCTATCTGAGCACAGGAACCTACAGTAGCCCAGGTGTCGACCATCGTGCCACTATCCACATACGCACCAATATTAATATAAGATGGCATCATAATTACACCTTTGGCAATATATGCGCCATAACGGGCAATAGCGTGGGGTACTACTCTAACGCCTAAGCCTTCATAGCCTTTTTTTAATGCAATTTTATCGTGAAACTCGAAGGGACCTACTTCAATTGTTTCCATCTTTTGAATAGGGAAATATAATATCACTGCTTTTTTTAGCCATTCGTTCACAATCCAGCCGTTTGGGCTTGGTTGTGCGATGCGTAATTCGCCTTTGTCGAGCAAATCTACTATTTCTCTGATGGTAGTTTGGGTAGTTGGGTCCTGTAACAGGCTTCTGTTTTTCCAGGCAGCTTCTATTATTTGTTTTTGCATTGTTTTTATTGTTTTTTTATTCGGCTGCAAAATTAAGCATTTTATTTGCTATACATAATAATATTGTATAAAAATTAATTACGAATTACGAATTATGAATTACGGAGGTTGAATATAAAATTACGAATTACGAATTACAAATTGTACAAGTTGAATACAAAATTATGAATGGGGAATTAAGGTGTAATTCCTGAAACCCCTGTAATTGCTCATCTTTTTGAAAAAATGGTCAATATTTTAGTTGGGATATTCAATATTTTGGTTGATATATTCAGTCTTTTAGTTGGTATAATCGATCTTTTAGTTGGGATGGTCTATCTTTTGGTTGGGATATTCAATCTTTAGTTGGGGATTTTCGATATTTTAGTTGGGGTTTTCGATCTTTTGATTGGGAAATTCAATATTTTTACTCAGGAATTCGATCTTTTGAAAAATAGACGAAATCTTTTTGTTTGGGAATTCAATCTTTTTGTTTGGGAATTCAATCTTTTTGTT
>CAYRBL010000115.1:1307-2988 GCA_964422385.1 uncultured Bacteroides sp. | reverse complement strand
AATCTTTTTGTTTGGGAATTCAATCTTTTTGTTTGGGAATTCAATCTTTTTGTTGGGATATTCAATCTTTTTATACACGGTGTATTTAGAGTTAGTTATGATTTTAATATTTTTAATATTTTTCCATTATGGGAAAGTCTTGTTTTCGATATTTTTTATGATATTAGATACAATTTGATTTTAATTCTTATCTTTGTAAAATAAATCAAATTAAATTTATGAAACAAATCAAATTATTTGCTATTGTTTTTGTTCTTATTAGCATTGGTGTTGATGGATTTACACAGGAAAGATATAATCCTAAAGAGTTTTTATTAAATCAAAAAAGTTATAATAATTATTTTGAGAATAACTCGAGTAGTTTACGTAATATAAAATACGTTACAAAAAGAAATGGAGTTTTGAATAATGATTATTCAATATATAACACTACTGATTTTGGTGGACCTAATGGCGACGAACAGAATTTAAAGATAACAATGGGAATGATGATTGCATGTATTGGAGTTATATCAAACGAAATATATGCGTACAATTTATTTTCTCTATATAATAAGAATAAATATTTTGAGGAAATTGTTAATGCTAATAATTGGTCTATCGGGTTGCGGAAAACGTTTAAACATTCGGTTTTAGAATACGGTGTTATTAATTATTTTCATCAAACTGATTTTACCTATAATGGGGATCCAATTAATAGAAATGAATGGGCTTTTCATTTTAGTTATATGCATAATGTGTTTTACAACAAAACTCCTGATTGGTTGAAATTATATGTAGGTTTAACATATAATTCGATTATTGATGATGGTTATGGAGTTGTATTAGGTTCGGAATTTAAAATAATTGATCGATTAAATTTGAATTTTAAATACGAATTTACGAATATGATGCATGATATTCAGCTAGGTTTAATATTTAGATACCAGAAGAAATATTTGTGGCAATAATAGAGTCATGAGAATTTATATTTAATTAAAAAAAGGTTAATTAAATAATAAAAATAAACAATATGGAAATTAAAGAATATATAGCAGATCAACCTTTAGAAAGACAAAATTTACTAACAAATATCCACGAAATAATTATTGCAAACGACAAAACTGTGGTTGCAGAAGTAGGGTCGATGATGGGGAAAGTGATGCTTATTTATAAGGGGAATGGTGTGATAAAATATGCGCTTTCGAGTGTAAAGAATTATATGTCGTTGCACGCTATGCCTATTTATGGATCAACGGTTTTGCATGCCAAATATAAACCACTTTTGCCTACTGCTTCTTTTCAAAAAGGATGCATTAATTTCATAAGTGATGAGGATGTGCCTTTGGAAATAATCAAAGACCTAATTATTGATTGTGCTCCTTTTGATTTTGAGAAAATGAGAGAAGAGTATTTGAAATCAAAAAAAGAGAAGAAATAATTAATAAAACTAAGAGAATACTACAATGAAATACGAATGGAAAAAGAACGATAAGCAGTTTTATTTGCCAAAAGATAAAGCTGAATCAATATTTATACCTAAATTTAATTTTTATTCAATTGAGGGGAAGGGAAATCCAAATGATGCATTTTTTGCCGAATATATTGGCGTATTGTATTCGTTATCTTATGCAATAAAGATGTGTCCTAAGCAAGGTTTTGCGCCAAAAGATTATTTTGAATATACCGTTTTTCCTTTGGA
>CAYRBL010000115.1:0-1207 GCA_964422385.1 uncultured Bacteroides sp. | reverse complement strand
AGTTATGATAACGAACCTGAAAGTTTTAAAAAGATGGAGGTGTTTGCTTTAGAAAATAATTTGACACGCATAAGTAAAATACATCGGGAGATATATTTGTCGGATGCACGAAAAGTGGCTGCTGAAAAGTTGAAGACTGTTTTAAGATTTAAAGTTAATTAATCTTTCTTACAATAAAAGAAAAATTACTTAAATAGAATTTAAAAAGCTCTAACAGGCCTTACTGCAAGTGTATTGTTTTTGTCAACGATGTCGGCATAACCGCCATCAAAAACATATAGCCATGCATATAAATTACTGTATGTAGATGACGACCAATAAAAGAATTCGCCGAAATTACCCAAGCCTTGAGCGTGCAGATTGGTGTACATCAAAGTTAATTCAGCTTTTGAAGGCAAATACCAATCAGTGTAGCCATTTTCGACCAAATCATTGCAATATCTGGCAGCAGTTGTAACAGTAGAACAGCCTGCAATAATTAAATTGGTATTGTTCTGTCCTGATCCAATTGTTAACAAAGTTCCATTAATCAAAGTACCTCTGCATCCCCATTCTTTTATGCCTTTATCAGCTGTAGTGCACACCATTCCGTGATGGCCGGTGCTATCAATATAAAAGATAATTCCACCTGCATGTGATTGTCCGATAGCATAAACTGGAGCGTTGGTTGTAAAACTAAGTTCGGTGCCATAAGAAGTTCCAGCACTGTTGGTAGCATAGGCCCTAATATAATAAGTAGTACCCATTGATAGTCCTGTAATATTACTGCTAAAACTTCCTTTACCAATATTATTTGAAGTATGATTATTTACAATTGTTGGATTGTGTAAGGTGCTCCAACAGATCCCTCTTGCAGTAATTGCCGAGCCTCCCGACGAACTGATATTTCCTCCGCAAACAGCAGAAGTATCCGTAATGTTTGTAATTGTATTCGTTGTAATTCCATTCGGATTATTTACCCAAACAGGCGCACTATTATTGAATTGCAAAGATTGTCCGGGCAATCCTGAAGGAATTAAAATCCAAGTGCTGCCATCGTAATATTTATACATTTCGTTAGATGTAATGCTTAATTGCGAACCAATAGCAGGTGTAGAAGGTATATTATTTTGAGCTTTTAAATTAATAAAACCAATAAGGAATATTGCTAATGTTAGTGCTGTTGACTTTTTTAGTAAAAGAAATGCTTTCATAAAAACGTTTTTAA
>CAYRBL010000114.1:0-9282 GCA_964422385.1 uncultured Bacteroides sp. | reverse complement strand
GGAAGTATAAGTAGGTGATGGTAAATGTCGTTTCTTAAATCTTTGATGATTCCATTTCGGATAGGTGCCAGAAAATACATGCCCAAATATCTCACTAAGTTGCCTAAAAATGAAGATACCACAAATAATGCCGACACAAAAGCCAAAGCATATATGGGTCCTTTTTCATCTCTGAAAACACCTACGATATAATAGAAGGTATCTATGATGGATTTTGGGTTAAAGGTAAGGGCAGGAGCTACTTTAACAGGCTCAACCATGTTAAATAATATCAAAAGGAAAGGTGCTATTAAAGTATACGAAAATAAGGAAAAGAAAATGTATAATAAGTTGAACAAGATGTTTAATCCTGCAAATCTTTTGTATGCTTTGATGTATTTAAATACCCTTAATAAGTCTTTCATAGCTGCAAAAGTACGATAAAAAATAATTACTATGCGTAATTTTACGTATTATTAGCTAAAATATTTATGAAAGAAATGAATATTGGAATAAAATGTGTAATTTAGCAGACCTAATATGGGTATTCTTTTATTGAATATATAAAAATTAAAATCAAAGATATGGTTTCAGTTGGAACAAGAGTTTTTCACCAAACATTAGGTGAAGGAATGATAAATAAGGTTAAGAAAGATGAGTATGAAGTGGTGTATATGAATGGAAGTAGAGGGGTTTACAGGAAAGATTCTACTGAACTTACAATTTTAAGTAATCTTATTAATGTAAAACCTCGTTTAGTTACACAAATTCCTAAACCAGTTGTAGAAAAAACTGTAAATATTCCTATTCCAGGTTTTGAAGCTGAAGATGTTTCGATGAAAACACCTGTTAAGGAAGAAAAAGTTGTTGAAGCTGTTACTCAAATGAGCAATATGTCGGCATCTACTATTGTAACTGTTGGTTCGAGGGTTGATCATAAGGACTTTGGTGAAGGTATGATTAATAAAATTGCCGATACTTATTACGAAGTGATGACTATGGAGGGTAAGATTATAAAAGTTATGAAAGATGATCCAAATCTTACTACTCTTACCAATATTAAACAGGCTAATGTTGAGAAAAAAGTTGAGAAAAAAGAAACTTCTAACTTTAAAATGTCCTTTAAACAGAAGTTAAAGACTATTGAAACTAGTCTTACTACACCTGATGTTCCAGTTGTTGCAGCAAAAGAAGAACCTTTTGTAGAAATGCCTGTTGTAGCTGAGGAAAAAAAGGATTTGGAGGCAGGTATGCGTGTGAATCATTTGATACTTGGCGAAGGAATGATAAATAAAGTTACAGATAAGTTTTATGAAGTTGTTTTTTTAGATGGAAAAAAGTCAAGATTCCTGAAAACGGATGCTAATTTATCTACACATTTTGAAGAAAAGAAAGAAACAGTTAAGCCAATTGAAACTATTATTCCATTAACAGATAAAAAAGATAAATCTATTGCTGCTGATGCTCCTATAGAACGAATTTTGGATGGAGAATTGCCTGTTCAAGAAGAAAAGTCTGCTAAAAATATACCTTTATATGTCTCTACTGGGTCTAGAATTTACCATAAGGTAAAAGGTGAGGGGATGATTGGTAAAATTAAGGACAATGAATACGAAATTATTTTCATGGATGGCAGCAAAGCATCCTATAATTATGAAGATCCTAATTTATCATTAATATTAAATGAAGAAAAACCTGAGCTAAGTCAGCCTATTGCTACTACTGAAACTAAAGTAGAGAATATAAAGCCAGTTGCCTCATCTGCTGTTAACCTTAGTTTGGGGAGTAAGTGGAAAGGTGGCACACTTATTTTAAAACCTGCTAATTCTTCTTTGCAAAAAAAGGAATATACTATCGAAAGTTTCTTTCAAATCATCTTATCTATTCGAAATAGAATGGAAAGTTTAGAATCTTTTATTAATAATAACAAAACGATTAGCCCTACTGAGAAACAAGAGGTTCAAATGCAGATTAAATCTATTAATAGAAGTTTGGTTGCTTTTAATATGTTGTTTAAAGAGAAGGAAGATTACTTTAATGAGTAAGAAAAAGAGTCTATTATAAAAAGAAAAAGCCATTTACTTTGTAGTAAATGGCTTTTTTTGTGACCCCGCTAGGATTCAAACCTAGAACCTTCTGATCCGTAGTCAGATGCGCTATTCAATTACGCCACGGGGCCTAAAAGAGTTTGCAAAGATACAAAAATATTGGCAATTTAAGAGTGTTTAAGTGAAAAAATTGCAAATTTATTTATAGATTTTTCGTTATCAACTTTTATTTGTTTGTAAATAATTATTGAATTTAATGCCAAAGGCCACAAATTAGTAACTTTGTCGTTTATTAAAATTGAAACACTATTGCATTTATATATTCTACATAAAAGATTTTACATACTAGCTATACTATTGATGGTCTTTGTGGTTACAAAGTCTCAAAGTAAGCTAAAAATGACTATTAATGAGCTTGATTCTGTTATAAGTAATACCTATAATGCTGTTCAGAAGATAAATGTTGGCGATGTTGACATGCTTCCCATCTATGATTGTACCCTAAATGAGTCGGAATTGGTGATTGAATCTTTTAAAACGTCGAATGTATCTGAAAATATAAATACTTCCGATGATAGAATGGTAGAAATATATCGTAAATATAATGATTTGCTTGCAAGTATTCCAAAATTAAGAGTTATTATTAATCAATATCTGGCCTTTCACGACTTTTGGTATTATAAAAAGGGACTTGATATGATAAGTAGGGGCGATACTTTGGTGGCTGATTATTATTTTGATAAATCTATTCGTTTTAATCCCTTTTATATTCCTTCAATTTATCAAAAAGCTATTATAAATTTGAGTAGAAATAACATTGCACAAGCAGCATATTTACTTGAAGATGTTGAAACGAACCTATATCCTACGGGTGTTAATCTTAATCTTATAAATGGTTTAATAGAATTGATAAGAAAGCGCTTTTCAGAGTATGGAAATAAGCTTTTGGCTCAGGAAGATTACAATGGTTCGTTGGAATTGTTTCTTGAAGCCGATACTTTTTGCAATCATTATCATAAATTCGATTGTAATGTGTTTCAAAAGGGGATTTCTGCTTCCAAATATGGGCTATATCATTCTTATTTAAGGGTTGCTAACCAGGCTTTGGAAGCAAATAAGATAAGTATTGCTGAAACTTTTATCCTAAAAGCTAAAGATTATGCAACTTTGAACCGTACTTATATTGTTGACGACAATGAAGTGGATAAAAACATCAAAAAGCTTTCGAAAATTTACATGGAATTGGCTTTTTCTTACAAAAATAATACTCAAAATATGCAAGCTGATTATTATTTTCAAAAAGCTGATGGTTTATGTAAGCTTATTAAGGATGATGAGTGTAGTAAGTTGGTATTAAGTTCAGAAAAAGCTTCTTCAAGTAATACTTCTATAGTTATTGCTGATAATACTTCTAAAAAACATAAGCATTCTTACAAAAAACATAAAAAAAGAAATACATCTACTGCGATTATAGCGTCAGCTTCTAAACCTAAAAAGAATAAAAATAAAACTAAGAAAAAACATACTGAAACTATCGAAATAAAAGAGTCGGAAACCAATAGCACTGTTCGGAATTCGTACTGGAAATATATAGATGAAGGCAATAAATATGCTACAGAAAACAAGTTTCAGCTGGCTATTGATAATTATACGATGGCAAAAGGGCTGGAAACCACAGCTTCTTTTGCAACTTTGAAAGAATTGGATTCGTTAGTTAAGCAAAATGTAAAAAATATTATAAATAATGACCTGCAAACTGCAGGTTTTATGGTGTGGGCTAACGAATTGACCAATGCTGACAGCATTTATACTAAAAGTATTCGTACACAGAAGCAATATGGTATGGAAAAGGATGAGGAAACGAATGCAAGCATTGCTTTATTGAAGCAAAAAATGCTGTTAAAAGACTGTCAGAACCTGCAAGACAGGGTAGATATGAATACTGCGATGGCTAAAAGTAATGTTGCGATGCGTGATTATGTAAGAGCCGGAACTTTGCTTGAGGATGTTCAGAATTTAGTTATACAACACCGAAATTGTGTGTTGTTAACTACAAATGCCGACGAAATACTTGATAAAATAAAGCCAATAATTACCTATTATAAATATAAAGAGCAGGCAAAAGCGGCTTATGCTGTGAATGATTTGAAAACATTTGCACAAAATTATCATGCTGCGGATGTTTTGTTTAAAAATGCGAAACTTGATACTGCTAAAATTCAAAATACGGATATTGTTGGTTATTTAAGTTTTCAGAATAATGCAGATGCTACCTATTTTACTGCTAAATATTACAATGATATTAACGATTGGGATGGATGTTTGGAGCTGTTAAAGCTCTTAAGAGATCAACATTACGCATCAAACATCACTGAAGAAATACAAGTTAATCTTGCCAAAGCAAAAGCTTTAACTGATGGTAAAAAAACTTTTAAATTGAGTGTAGAAACGATGATAATCAACTACACTGGAGGAGATAAATGGTTTAAATATTTTAATAAGGCCTATAAGGCTGCGTATTAATAATGGATTTCTTCAAAATTTATTCTTCTTATTATTAATTATAACAATTTACTTGTTTTATATTCTTGTTTTAATTCTTCATATTCTAGATCACTTAATAAATCTCTGCTCTTTAGCCAACTTAATATATTCATTTGAGTATCTTCAGGTAAATCAGGGTCGATTTTAGCATATTTTTTCAAGGTATACTCTTTAGAAAGTTTTATTATCTGATTAGCATATTTTTCAACAGTATCTTTATCCGGTGAATCTAAAAACAAAAATACTGATTGTTTTCCACCTATGATAATTATTTCTTTTTTTATCTTTTTTATTGCAAAGAAAACACCTATTAGTCCGAAAAGTATGTTTATTGATAATAATGTATTTAAATCTTGAGGCTCTTTAGATAGAAAAATGCCTAAGTTTGCAAATAATAATACTGTACCTATAAAAATTAATGCAATTATACGAGGTGTTTTTGATTCCTTTTTATAATATTTTTGATACCCAATTTCATCTAATGGTATTTCCCATGATTTTTCTTCACTCCAAGCCTTGTATTCAACTTTTAAACTCTTTTCTTTTAGAATAAAATTTCTGATTTCAAAATTCTTTTTTTGTGTTAATGCTTTTTCCATTAGAGTAGTATTTATAAAATTCTAGATTTATAGTATTTTTATGCAAACATACGATTTATTATCCAAAGGAATCCATTTCTTTTAAATAAAATTTTAAAAAAAATAATAAATAAAAGTATTTATAGTTTGTATTGATAAAATGATTATCTTTGTAAATCTTTTGGAAGGTAAAAATAGGGTAGTAAAATAGCGAAATGAAATCTTATGTAATGCACATCGTCACTCTTAATCTTTCGGTGACTAGGCATTTGCACAGCCTGTAAATAATAATGACTGTAGAAAGCACGGTTTATGGAACCTAATTATTTCTGGTTATTATTCTCACACTACTTCTTGTAGTTATTTTTAGCACATTTTTAAAGAAAATTTTAGTCTATCAAATAATTAACGCTATGTAGCATTGCTATAATGGTATTATTATTGGCTAAAATCGGAATTATCTCTAGATAAGTCAGAAATATCCCGAGATAAGTCGGAAATATTTAAAGATAAAGTAGAATTTTTCCGAGATAAGTCAGAAATATCTCTAAATAAAGAGTTATTATCTTTAGTTTAAGAGGAATTATCTCTAGATAAAACGACATTATCCCGAGTTAAAGAAGAACTAATGAGAATAAGCATTAAAATAATTAAATAAATATTTACATTTTAATATTATAATTATATGAAAATACCTATTTGGAAACCGTATATTGATTATATAACTGACAAACCATTAGACCTTGCAGAAAAATTATTACTTGCAGGAACTGGTGTTGCCTCTGAACCTTTATTTATTGATGCACCTGAAAACGGTATAGCACTTAAAGCCAAAGGAAGTGCGATAACTACCACACATGCGAATGCTGTAGGTGGAGGTGATAAGGAACAAGCTTTATTTGAAGTAGCTCTAGCAGAAGGACAGCTATCTATGCATAATGTTGCAGTATATGCAGGATTTAAATGTGGTGGGAATAAGGAATTATTAATAAAAATAAAAGTTCCTTTTTATGATGCAAATACAACAGGTAGATCTATTTCTACATTTACATTAGAAAATGGAAGAGCATCAGGCGAATTAGTAATAACTGTACCAATAGTAAGAAAAGATGATTCTTATATAGCCATCTATAGCTTGGATTCTGAAGCTGATATTGCTGATTATAAACTAGCAGGTGGTAATTCTCATTGTAAATTTTCATTATTTAACTTGCCAGTAGGGACTAAGGTTTGGGTACGTTGGGCAATATTAAATGCAATGGGAATTGGAATATTTAGTGCACCTTATCCTATTATTGTAACTTAAAACAAGAGTGCCTTAAGTGTCTAAAGTACTTAAAGTGCCTTAAGTTTTAAGAAAAAACCTAACAGAATATAATGTTCTGTTAGGTTTTTTAATTTGTATTAAAAGCTTAATTTATATAAAGCTAAAAGATTTTTATATTATTTTTAATCAACTTTAAGTACTTTAGGCATTTTGGGCACTTAAGGCACTCCCAAAAAATGCTATTCAGCACTTTTTGAGCGATCCATTTCTCTTTTTGAATCTTTTGTTTTAAGAGTTTCGCGTTTATCGTAGAGTTTCTTTCCTTTTGCTAACGCAATATCCAGTTTAGCCAAACCTTTATCATTAATATAAAGAAGTGTTGGGATAATAGTTAGACCTTTTTCTTTTGTTTTATTTAATAACTTTTTAAGTTCGCGCTTTGTGAGTAGGAGTTTACGGTCTCTTTTAGGTTCATGGTTGTAATGCGTACCAAAAGTGTACTCAGCCACGTGAAGATTACGCACAAAAAGCTCGGTACCAGTAAATGAGCAGTACGAATCCGTAAGATTCGCTTTACCTTCGCGTATTGATTTGATTTCAGTACCCGTTAGCTGCATCCCACAGGAATATTCTTCTACTAAAAAATACTCAAACGCTGCTTTTTTATTCCTTATTTTAATTTGATTTGCCATTTTTGTTTTAAAATTCTTAATTTTTTATCACCCCACCTAACCTCCCCTTGAAGGGGAGGGACTTGAGTTGTGTATTTTTATACTTTAAACGTAAATTGTATTTATATTTTAATTATTAATTCTTAATTATTAATTTTTAATTCTGCCTTCTTTCACCTCATTTCCGCCTTTCCTGTTAGGAGAGGAGCTTGAGTTGTGTATAATTTTACTTTTCTCGTAATTCGTAATTCGTAATTCGTAATTTTGCCTTTAAGGTGCCATTCTTTTTATCTTCCAAGTTTTATTATCCTTACTACAATACTTAAAACGGTCGTGTAATCTGTTTTCTCTTCCCTGCCAAAACTCAATACGTCGAGGTATTACCCTATAACCACCCCAATTGTCAGGACGTTGTATAGCTTTGTCACCTTGTTTACTTACAAACATATCCCTAAGCATCTCAAGGAAGTTTCTATCCGGAATTTCTGCACTTTGTTCGCTAATACTTGCGCTAATCTGGCTCTCTTTGGGCCGACTAGCGAAGTATTCATCCGATTCTTTTGAAGAAACCTTTTCAATACGACCTTCAATACGCACCTGACGTTCAAGTTCTCTCCAGAAAAGCACCATTGCTACATCTGGATTCTTATTTATATGCCTTCCTTTACGACTCTCATAATTGGAATAAAAAACAAAGCCTTTTTCATCAAAACCTTTTAATAAAACTATGCGATTAGTTGGGAAACCTTTAGTAGCTATAGTTGCCAAAGCCATTGCATTAGGCTCTTCAACTTCCGCATTCAGTGCTTCTTGAAACCATTTCCCAAACTGTAGGTAAGGATCTTTTTCAATATTGTTTTCTAATAAGTGGTATTTCTTGTAATCTTTCCTTATTTTTGCAATTTCATCGTTAAGCATGATCGTACTTTTAAATTTTTTACAAAAATACAACACAATGAGGAATATTACAGCATTTATATGCATTATTTTTATTTTATTATTTTCAACAACTACCAAAGCACAGTCGTCTGCCGAACTTTATACTAAGGGTCTGGCCTTTGAAAAGGAAGCAAAATATGCAGAAGCCATCGATAATTTTACTAAAGTTATAGATAAAAGCCCATATTATTTCGAAGCTTTTGCCGAAAGAGGATATTGTTATTTTTTATTAAATAATACAATTGATGCAATGAAAGATTTTAATTCATCAATCTCAAAAAATAAAGATTTTCATCAGGCATACTACTATAGAGCAATACTATATATGAGTAAAGAGGATTATGCAAATGCAAGTACCGACCTTAACAAAACGATAACTTTAAAACCAAATACAGTAGATGCCTATTTGAAAAGAGCAGAGCTAAATATGGCTACCAAAAACCACGATGCTGCTATAAATGACTTCACTAAGGTTATAAGTTTGCGTCCTAATGATGCTTCTCTTTATATTAAAAGGGCTAAAGCTTATAATAAAATAAAGAAAAGACAGGAAGCAGCCAAAGATTACACCAAAGCTATAGAGATGAAGCCAGATTATGCTGAGACATACTACGAAAGAGGAGTGTATTACTTTAGTTTTGGCAAACCAGAGGCAGCAATTCCTGATTTTAATAAAGCAATACAATTAAATTATAAAGCCAACGAAATATATATTAAACGTGCTGATGCTTATTACCAAACAAAGAAATATACAGAATCAATTACTGATTTCTCAAAGCTTATTGAAGAGTTTAAAATGAATACTTCCGACTTACATGTGAAACGTGGCAAATGTTATTTGGCACTTAACAATACCGAAGCTGCCCTTAAGGACTTTTCGAAAGTAATAAATACAGATAGAGACAACGAAGAAGCTTTGATAATGAGAGCTAATATTTATGTAAAACAAAATAAAACACAACAAGCAATCATTGATTTCAAAAAAGCGATACTTACCAATCCAAATAATGCAACTGCTTATTTAGGAAGGGCGAAAATGTACATAAATCAGAAGAAATACGACTCGGCTTTGGAAGATTTGGATGCTGCAATCAAAATAAAACCCGATGGAGAAGCATATTTTTTAAGAGGAGGTATAAAAAGCGTGAAAAATGACACCTCTGGTGCGTGTAAAGATTTGAAAGCTGCTGCTAATTTTGGCTATGAAGAAGCTATAGCTAAAGTAGATGAGTTTTGTAAGTAAAAACAAAAAGCTT
>CAYRBL010000113.1:0-9363 GCA_964422385.1 uncultured Bacteroides sp. | reverse complement strand
GCCAGTAAAAACAATTCTGTCCAAATACCTTTCATAGCATTTGATTCGTTGTCGCGGGTATCGTAAACCAAACCGAGCTTAAGCAATTGAGTAGTTCCACCCCCTTGCTGATCAGTAGGGATTATTCCCCATTTTTTATATTTCGAATACAGACTTGTACTGTCAGTTACTGTTGGCAACAAATCGTCAGCAGCTCTCCCTTTATTAAGTTCGTTAATATTAACATCATTAATTTTATTATCATAAATACTATAACCTGCAACCCATTGTAATTTGTACTTTGGATTCATACTTTGTAAATCCAAGGTATAACGCAGTTGATTTCTTTGAATCCGATAGTACATTCTAGAGATATAATCTTTGTTTGATTTATCATTATTTTCGAATGTATGTTTATAATTTGCTTCGTAGCCATTGAAACCATAAAAATCTAAAGCCTGCTCTTGTAAATAGCTTAAATCAGTTGTCAAACGGATACCAGGAATTAAACTTTTAGTATCATAATTAACTTCATTTATCCCCGAACCTTTTGTAGTTCGCGACCATTCCAGGTAAATATTATGACGATAATCAGGGTAAATAGTGCCATTTCCATAATCAAATAGGTTAAGTATAGCACCATATTTAAAACCAATATCCGAATCGAATGCAATGGCAGGAACGGCACCTAAACTCCATCCTTTAATTTGTTTTTCTTTTTTGTTTGCATTGTTAACACTGTCATTACTGACTTGTGAGATGATATTATTATTTAGTAGAAAGAATAGAATTATAAAAGTAAAAAGTTGCTTCATATTATTAATTAAATTAGTCATCAAAGATAAATATTTATCTTTAATATTTGCTGTATTTTGTATTAAAAGCAGTTTTTTATTTGTTAATAAATTAAAATGGATTAATTTTGCAAAGTAATTGAGGCGGGAAGTAGCGCAGTTGGCTAGCGCACTTGACTGGGGGTCAAGAGGCCGTGAGTTCGAGTCTCATCTTTCCGACAAACAAAAAGAGGCGTTAATTTTATTAACGCCTCTTTTATTTTTCTAAATAGTATATTCGAATATATAATTAATGTACAAAGTAGTATTTAAGCATTCTATATTTCCTTTTTAGTTTTCTATTTAATCTTCTATTTGTAAAAAATGGTGTTGAAATACCTAATCCTATTCCAGCAAATAGTAGTAAATATGCTGTAGATATTCCCCCTGCTTTTTCGGTATAAAGTGGACTATCATCACCTATTGAAACATAACCTGCCCAATAAAATGGATGTGTTTTTGAAGGAGGATTATTCTGGATATAGTCTATTTTAGCTAATTGCATGGCTTTATCCTTTGAGTATCCTTGTGAGATATATTTATAAAAACCATACATTAGGTCTGAACTGGCTTTGTCTTCTACTGACCATAAAGTCATAACTACACTAGGACAACCGGCGTAGAAAAATGCACGAGCTAAACTCATAATACCTTCCCCTTTTCTCAATTGTCCGTTTCCAGTATTACAAGCACTCAAAACAACCATTTTTGAATTCAATTGCATATTGTATATATCAGATGTATTAAGCATTGCATCTTCTGAATTCTTTTGGTCCTGTGTAAATACTAATTTCGAATACATAGGATTATCGTCATTGATAACAGCATGCATCGCTAAATGTAGTATGTTATAATCTTTAGCCATTGAAAGGAAATTGTTCTTAGTTGCCATATTATCTTGAAGAACTTTTCCATTCATTAATGTACTTATCTTTGATGTTTCTTCCTTTGTATTTTTAAGATTTGTTAGTTCATTTCTATAATTTGCAGATGCATACAAATTGTTTTTATTTATATTTTTATAGTCAGGAGCAAATGCTAATACTTTATTTTTAGCTGTGCTTATTGTATTTCCATAGGTATTATATAAAAGGGTAGAAGAATAAGAATAGCTGATGGGATGTTCTAATATAAGATAAGGTAGCTTGCTGAAATCGAAACTTGAATTTTTAACAGGTCGACTTAACAATGTTTCAAACGAAATCAGATTTAATTGCTCGTCAGGGATAATTATTAAATGATTCCATCTGATATTATTTTCTAAAGGTTGTAATATTTTCTTATAAATAGAATAGGAAGCATCGGTATAGGCTTTAATTTCATTAACGGTACCATTTCCAAAAGTATTAGTACTCGTAAATTTACGAACCAATTCAATGTTGTTTTTAAGTTCCGAATCTATACTTTGACTGTATAAGTTGTAAAAATTCTTTGTGATAAGAAAGGTGTAAATAGTTTTGTTTGATAAAATAAATTCAATAACCGATTCTTTGTCTTTTAAGTTTGCCTGAACCGTTTTAACATCAATAACCTTATCGTTGTATTTTAAATTATAATAATCCTTATACTTACTCTCCAATTGATAAATTAAATTCTCTTTCTGCTTTTCAAGGTCGAAGAGTTTATTTTTAAGATTATTTATTTTGCTTTGATCAGGATTGGTAGCTGATAAAGCAAAATGTAATTCCTTTTCTGTTGATGAGATATTGTTTTTAATATTCTGTTCACTTTCTTTTAAGAAAGTTGGGATATTACCGTAATTTAAAGCATTACCATCTCTTAAATTGGATAAAACTACTGATGCTTTACTCTTCTCAGCAAATTGCCAGGCCAAAGAAATGTAATTAACATCTCCAGTTAGTTTGAATAGTTTTTCAGCAACTTCTAAAGCATTTGTATAGGTTTGTTTCTCGTTTTCTGCAATAAATAATTTGCTTTCATCATTCGAATAACTGTTATGTATTCTACTTATTATTGATACCGCAATATTGTAGGTATTGTAACTGTTTTTTAAAAGTTCGATAGCATTTTTCTTTTTTGAAGAAAGAATATTTAATGCAAATGCTTTACATTTCAATGCATTTAAAACTTCAATATTGGGATGTTTTATCTGAGTTGGATTAGTTGAAATGTCTTTATTATTAAAATCACTTACAACTGCTATGATTGCATCCTGATAATAATTTAAAGCCTTTTCAGGATTATTATATTTTAAATAATAATTACCAATTGAAGTAAGGCAACTCGAAATATCAGGATGTTTTTGAGTGTGGAAATTCTTAAATGTAGTTAATGATTTTAATAACATTTCAAGAGCTGCACTCTTATTATTCAATGTCATCAACAACTCACCATAGTTTAGATAATCTTTAGCTATTTCTACGCTTTTAGAACCCGAATTATTGAGTCTGTTCTTAATTGCAAGCTTGTAGTTTTGCGATGCCAGATTTAATTGCCCAGATCTCTTATATGCTATAGCTATACTGTTGTAGTTGGTAGCTAAATCAACTTTATTATTTTTCGAATTATAAGTTATACATTTTGTGTAATATGCTATTGCAGTATTATATTCCTTTTTTTCTAGGTATGTATTACCGATATTATGATAAAGCGAATTAATTTGTACCTGATAAATGTTTTTCTTGTCGGTTAAATATAAGCTCAATGTTTTTTCATAGTATGACAATGCCTTTTCATAGTCGCCCATAAAATAAAAGTTGATTGCTTTATTTGTATAAAGAAATGATATTTTTGATATATCTGTTATTTTGTCTTTAGTATAAATTTTTTCAGCTTCATTATAAAGTGTTATTGCAGTTGAATACTCTTTTATATTTGAATTTAATTGAGCTTTTGCAATGTATAAATCGATAACACTTGAATTAGGAATGCTTTTATATCTAGATACTAAATCTTGAGATTTGTTGTAATATACTAAAGCATTATTATAATCTCCTTTTGATGCAAAACTTTTTGCAATATTATTGTAAGCTGAGAAAGTGCTGTTAAAATCATTATGTTTTGTCGAAATTGCAACTTCAAGATTGAAATAATAGATAGCTTTATCGAAATTAGAATTTAATAAATATGCAGAACCTAAATCTTCATAAATTGGAATAAGGGATTTATCTTTTGTAATTATTTCTGTCTTCTTTAAATTTAACAGCTTATTTAAAATTGAAATTGCTTCAGTGGCATTACCTGATACTACTGATATATTACCTTTTCTAAGAAGTATTTCTTTTAAAATTTCTGAATTATTAGAGTTCTTTAGAGCGATTTTTTCTGCTGTATTAAAATAATTCAATGCAATATCATACTTTCTTAAAGCAGCATAGCACTTTCCTAGGCCAACTAAAGTTGTTACATAATCATTAGATTTTTTATTAAAAGTAGTTAGAAGCTGATTGTAAATTGATATAGAGTTATACAAATAATCTTTATTGTAAAGATTATTTGCTTTTGCAAAAAAATATTCTTTACTTCCATTTTTATTTTCAGCAAAGCTTATATTTGCAAAAAATAAAATGAAAAATACAAAAAAGACAATATGTTTTTGTGTTTTTAACATCAATTTTTAATTTGTTAATCTAAAAAAAACGAGCTCATTTTAAGAATTATTAACATTTTGTTTGTTTCTTATCTTCAGTTAATTATAAATTATTTTTAATTATTTTCAAAAAAAGTGAAATTTCACTGGTAACCTTTTGCCGAGTTATGCAATTAAGAGTTAATTTTAATAAAATCGCACTAATATTTTAAAAAATAAATTAAATGAAAACTAAAAAAAACATTCAAAATTTAAGCGAGAAATTTGCAAATTCAATGCTTAATAATTTTCAATTAAATAAGGTTTGTGGTGGTGCTTCTGAAATCCCACCAGTAATTATTCCAACAACTCCAGCACCTGGTCCAAGAAAATAGATTAGTGCAATTGGAATATTTAAATAAATTTATCAATATTAAAATAAACAACAATGAAAACAAAGCAAAATTTAAGTGATAAGTTTGCAAATGCAATGCTTAATAATTTTCAGTTAAACTCAATTCGTGGTGGTGAAGATGGATCTAACAGAGAACATGAACATGAGATCCCTCCAGTTATTATTCCACCTACTCCTCCGCCTCCACCAAGAAGATAGTGGCGTGATAAACAAATGAATTGTATTGAAAAATAGAATTCATTACGTTAAAGTTTGTTGATATTTTAGTATCGATAAACTCAGGTTATATTTCAAAGAACTATTGCGAAATAGAACCAACAAAATTAGTATATATTACTTAATAAAACAAATTATAATTTTGTTTTATTAACTTTATTTGTTAAGATATAGTTAAGATATAGATAAAATTTAGTTAACTTTTTT
The DNA here is from genome assembly GCA_964422385.1 of uncultured Bacteroides sp. Taxonomy (GTDB): domain Bacteria; phylum Bacteroidota; class Bacteroidia; order Bacteroidales; family JACABE01; genus JBAXLO01. Next base: position 4,184 of record CAYRBL010000113.1, on the reverse strand, counting down.
TTGAAATTTAATTAAGCTTTAATTTAGTATTTTTAAATACATGAATATTTAATAAAATAATACGGTTTTAATGCAAAAAAAGACGTTAAATTTATCGTTTGATATTGTATATGCGCTTTGTAGAGAGGCTTTGTATAAATCTAACTTCAGAGTTTTGTTTGAAGACAAAACTGCTGGCGTTATTTTTTGTGCAACCGATGATTTTATTGAATCCGAAAGAAGTATTTTGATAAAGATAAGCTATATCAATTCTAACGAAGTAGAAGTTTCAGTTGAATCTAAATATTATAACCGTGAAGTGTATAAAACCTATTCTCAAGTCGACGAAAAGGTTTTCCTCAAACATTTAAGCATGATCTTTCATTAAAGATCATTTTTTATTATAAAAGCGTTTTCCTTATTTTATTCTAAAGGTATTTTTATATAAAATGTAGTACCATTTTCGGGTGTTGAAATAAAACTAACTTTTCCGTTAAGGTAACGTTCAGTAAGTAGTTTGATAGAATAAGTTCCCAATCCCCGATTTACGCCTTTAGTTGAAAACGAACGCTGGAATATTTGTAATTGTATGTCACGTGGAATTACTCCTTTGTTAGTTACCGAAAAAATAATCATTTTATCTTCGATATAAGAATTTAGATTTACCGACGAAAATTTATCTGTAGCCTCAAGTGCATTTTTAAGCATATTAATAATTACTCTTTTCAGTAGTGTTTCATCCGAATTTAAATCTATATTTGCTATGTTTTGATCAATAATTATAGCTTTATTTCTTGCTATTGCATGTTGTTCGATATACTGAGCTGCTTCTTTAAGCATTATTGCCGAATTAAAATAATCAGTTTTAACTTCCAAATCGTTATTTTCGGCTGAGCTTAGAGTACGTTGATAAATGATTTCCTCTAAAATTTCGTTACTTAATTTATCAACAACGCCTATATAATTATTTATCTCTTTTGGGTCTGTAGTATCTTTTAGCAACTCTACAAAACCTGTTAAGCCACCTGTAAGGTTAATTATATCGTGAAAAAAGATCTTTTCCAAGATTTTTCTTCTTTTATAATCGCTTATATCGTCTATAGAAAGTATCGAGTAAGTATTTTCTTTAAATTGAAAAGGTGTTGAGGTTACTTTTAAATCGAGATATTCGTGGGTATCGTCTTTTTTGGTGGTTATTCTACACTCTTTCGTCACGCTTATCATTTTTTCCTGGCTTTCTAATATTGCATTCACGGCTCCACAATACTTGCAGTTTTCGGATGTGCCGCAGCCTGCTTTTGTCAAATCAGAGTTCACGCAGTTCAATGCTTCTCCAGGGCGTAATCCAATTATACCGTTTTGATCTAATACTCCTAGGAAGTTTAACAAGGAGTTGTTTGAGAAGATAATCTGCCTCTCTTTATTTAAAATTGCAGCTACTTCGGGTATTGCATTTAATATAAATTGAATATTCCCAGAGTTGGAAATTCCCTCGGTTCTTTCCTTTATAATGTCAAGGTTTTCTCTTTCGGCTGGTGCAAAGAATGTATCACTCATATAATTTGATTTTATGCAAAGGTAATAATATTATTTAAAAAGAGTATCTTTTTTAAATTTTAATTAAAAGATATTTTTAAGTTAATAATGTGTTTTTTTATGCTAAAAAAATGCATTTTATTACTAAAAAAGTATACAATTTAGTTAAAGTTGTAAAATTCAGGTCGTCTGGAAATTCAGGATGCATATAATCTGACTTATTTGCTCATCTGGAAATTCAGGATGCATATAATCTGACTTATTTGCTCATCTGGAAATTCAGGATGCATATAATCTGACTTATTTGTCTATCCTGAAATTCGAGATGCGTAAAATCTGACTTATTTGTCCATCTTGAAATTCGAGATGCATAAAATCTGACTAAGTTGTCCATCCTGAATTACAAGATTGGCCTATTTTTAATATTTTTTTTGACCTTCTTTAAAAAATAGAAAGATCCAAGAATTATTTTAATAAAAGAAAAATTAAATAGTAAAAAACATCTAAAAAGGTCTAAAAAAGTAAACTATTTAGATAACGTCATAAACAACAGACCGTCTGGTCGGACCAGATGCATATAATCTGACTAATTTGTCCATCTGGTCGGACGAGATGCATATAATCTGACTAATTTGTCCATCTGGCCGGACGAGATTGGCCTATTTTTGATGATTTATCTACCTATTAATAAAAATGGACAGATTTAGGATATTAATGTTCTCTTTTTAATAAAATAAAGAATTTTTAAAATATTGATTTCAAAATATGCGATGATATTATTATAAAAACATTTTTATTAAAAATAAAAGACGTTGTATTATATAAAATAGTATCTTTGTTTTTTAAAAATTAAACAATATGCAGCTTGGGAGTGGAGTTTTAAATATTTAATAAATAAGAAAAATCATTGAAATGAAAACGAAAATCATTAAAATAATAATCTTGCTTTTTTTTATCATTACTTTTATATTTGTAATAATTAAAATTACACACAAACAGAATGTAGCTTTAAAAACTTTAGAAATTAAAAAAAGTAACAAAATAAAACCTTTGAATGCTACAATTGATAAAAATGAAATTAGTCAAAATTTAATAAAATTAAGAGATACTACTGTTATTTTATATTTTAAAGATTTATCAAATGTTTATAATTATAAAATAATAGACAAATACTATTGTGAACATAGTTTAGATTATTATGATAAAGTATATAGAATTATTAAAGTTTATAACAAAAAAGATTCTTTAATACAGAAAATTAATCCAAATTTAAAAATTACACCCTGGTATTTTCTTGAATCAGATTGGAATTTAAAATTATCTAGATCGTATATTACCGGTAAAAATATTGAATATAATGATCCTGATAATTATTGTGGAGAAATAGTAGTAACAGATTTAAATTTTGACGGTTTTGAAGATTTTGCAACACCTATTGATCAAGGTTGTGATAATGGATCTCATTATGCATTTTATATTCAAAATAAGAATAACAGATTTGTATTTAATAATTATTTAACCGAAAATGTAATATGGTTTCCCGATAAAATAAATGATTCATTAAAATCATTTACTAATTCGGTTCCTTGTACTATTTATGGAATAATGTACCAAACTTTTAAATATGACACATTATTAACAAAATGGAAAAAAACAAAAGAATATCTTATAGATAATAGAACAGGTAAGTTGATGAAATAAAAAAGATAAAATAAACAATATGCAGTTTGGAATGGAGTTAATAATACACATTTAAGTATTAAAAAAGTAACATATTAACAATTAAATTAAATTAGAAAATGCTTGACATTAAAACCGAATATTATTTCTCGAAAATAAAGTTAACTTTTTTAGCTATCTTTATTGGATTATGTATATTCGGATTTTTATATTTTTTATTTTATGTTGATAAAATATTTGCTTTAATATTTGTAATACCATTGCTTATTATATTGTCGGTAATACCTAAATCTGTACGATATATTTATTTTGCAATAAAAAACACGCCTGCATTAATATTAAATAAAGATTCATTTATAAATAATGCAAATGGGAAAAAATATAAATGGACAGACATAAAAGAGATAACCTATAAATTTTATGCTTATTCGAAAGGACAATCTCAGAATTATATAGAGTTGGTGTTGAAAGATACTGAAAAAGTTGTTAGAATATCATACCCAATAAAGTGCAAGGATGAAGAATTATTAAATGAAATGAGAGCATATCACAAACAATATTCAAAAAGTGATTCATTTGAAAAATTAAATAATTAATATTAAAAATAAAGACAATAAAATGGAAGAACAAAACAACGACACTACACCTAAAGTAATAGGAGTAGGTGGTATTTTCTTTTATTCAGAAAATATAGAAAAAACAAAAGACTGGTATGTTAAAAATTTAGGTTTCGAAATCAGTGAATGGGGTTCATCAAGTTTCGAATCAAGAAATATTAATAATCCAGAGGAAATAAATTCGCTTCAATGGAATCCATTCGATAAAGAAAGTGCATATTTTGCTCCTTCAAAAAAAGAATTTATGATAAATTACAGAGTTCAAAATATTGAAGGACTCGTAAGTAAGTTAAAGGAAAATGGAGTTACAATCTTAGATGAAATTGCAACCTATGATTTTGGTAAGTTTATTCATATTATGGATGCTGAAGG
>CAYRBL010000112.1:3665-9408 GCA_964422385.1 uncultured Bacteroides sp. | reverse complement strand
CCTGGAGTTTGGTAGCAAATGTAACTACAACCTCATTATCTTTGGTTCCTTCTACCTTTCCTATAAATCAATCGGGCAATATCAGGTTTAAAATGGAGAGTACCTCTGCTACACGTCTCAATATTGATGATATTAGCATTACAGATTATATTATTAGCAATAAAGTTTTAAATATTAAATGTTTTTTCGAAGGTTTTTATAATGGTATTAATATGAATCCAGTTATGAATGCAAATACCTACCAATATGGAAGCACTATAACAGATAAAATGACAGTTGAATTAAGAGATACCATCGCACCATACAATGTACTTTATGCTGATACCTCTGTTTATATTGGTATAAATGGAAGAGCTACGCTTTCGAACCTTCCTTCTTCTTTTAATAAACCTGCATATATAATTATTAAGCATCGCAACAGTATTGAAACCTGGAGTGCGAATCCTATTAGCTTTAATGGAGACACTATTAGCTATGATTTTTCTACTTCGGCGGCTAAAGCTTATTCAGATAATCAAAAATTAGTTTCTACAAATACGTATGCAATATATTCCGGAGACGATATTCAGGATGGAGTGATTAATATTTTTGATTTATCTGATATATTTGATATGATTAACGACCCTAATGCCCCGATTGGTTATATAAAACAAGATTTAAACGGTGATGGAATCGTAAATATCTTCGATCTTGCGTTGGTATTCGATAATGTTAATCTGGGAGCAGGTTGTATGAATCCTTTTACAGTAAAATAAAAAGAATTTAGGTGAGGTCAAGTACTCAATTATCTTAATATTGTTAAGCTCCCATGGTAATATTTATCTTTACCGGTTTTTTTATTCTTAGCTTTTATATTATAAAAATAAGTGCCATCAGATAATGGATTACTTTTAAAAGTTCCATCAAATTTATTCTGATAATTTCCATCTTCATGCACCTTTAATCCCCATCTATCGTATATTTGAAGCTCCACATTCCAGTAATCTGAATTTGATAAAACAAAACAATCGTTATAACCATCACCATTTGGAGTAATAATGTTTGGAATTACTAATTCAAGATCGCAATCCAAAGTTATAGTCGAACTATTTTTGCAATGTGTTACCGTATCAATAACTATTACCTCATATACGCCATCTCTGGTAGCGGTAAATGTTGGAGAAGTGGAACCATCTTGCCATTGATAGATGCCATTACTAATAGTAGCATCCAAAACTAAAGTCTGACCTGGGCAAAGAAAAGAATTTGGTCCAAGATTAACAACAGGGTTTTGATTATATATAATATTTATAGTATCTGCTGCTTTACAATTGTTGGAAGTAGAAACCTCTACCCAATAAACTCCCTGCTGCGATACCACAAAACTTGCATTTGTTGAATTATCCTGCCAAAGATAACTTGCATTTGGAAAATTTGCGATAAGCGTAATAGTTTGTTCGGGGCATAAACTGGTATCATTACCCAGATTTATCGAAGGACTTGCCGTATAAGTTATATTAATAGTATCTTTGGAAATACAATTATCACTATTTTTTACAACTACCCAATAGGTGCCGGCTTGCGTAACATTATAAGTAGCATTGCCACTTCCATTCTGCCAAGTATAGGTTGAATTAGGATTCGTAGCATCGAGTAAGAGTGTTTGCCCCTGGCAAATATTAGTATCATTACCTAAATTTATTTGCGGAAGCGGATAAAAACTAATCAAAATGGTATCACGCATCGAACAGTTGTTAGCAGTAACATTTGCCCAAAACAAATAAGGAGTATAAGGAGGCGAAATTATAATACTTGGAGTATTTGCCCCTGTAGACCATTGATAAGTAGCATTCGGGTAGCTAGCATTTAAAGTAACAGTTTGCCCATAGCATACTATTGTGTCGTTGCCGAGGTTTACCAACGAATTATAACTTATATGTATGGTATCGCTTGCAAAACAACCACTATTAATAGATACTCTTACCCAATAAGTACCCGCTTGCGTTACATTAAAAGTAGCATTTGTGCTTCCATTCTGCCAAAGATATGTTGCCCCAGGATAAGTTGCCTTTAACGTTAGTGTTTGTCCAGAACAAAGATTGGTATCATTACCTAAGTTAACTGTAGGAGGGTTGGTATAAGTTACAATTATGGAATCTTCGTTAAAACAAGTATTATTTAAAGAAACTTTTACCTTGTAAGTGCCCGCTTGCGTAACATTAAAAGTAGAATTTGTAGAACCATTTTGCCATTGATAATAGCAAAAAGGAACATAAGCGTTTAAATTGATACTCTGCCCTTGGCAAAGAACAGTATCTGCACCTAAATTAATAAGAGGACTTGGCTTAAACGTAATATTTACTGTATCGCTTGCCCAACAACCACTGTTTACAATAGCTTTTGCCCAATAAGTGCCTGTTTGGTTAATAAGTTTGTTAGAAAACGTAGTGCCATCTTGCCACACATACTGGCAATTTGGATTTACTGCACTTAAAACAATATATTGCCAATAGCAAAGAATAGTATCGTGGCCTAAATTAACAACAGGAAATGGACTAATTTCTATATGTACGGTATCTGTTCGATAGCAATATGAATTAATAGTTGTTTTTACCCAATAATAACCTCCAGTACTTAAAGTACGAATAGGATTTGTAGAACCATTTTCCCACAAATACGTCCCGCCGGGAGTTGTTGCGTTTAATAATATAGATTGTCCCGGACAAAGAATAGTATCCCTAAGAACTTTTGCATCGGGACCAAAGTTAACTTTAACGGTGTCGCTTGTTGTACATCCATTGCCATAGGTAACTTTTACCCAATAGGTGCCGGGAATGCTATTAATATAAAAAGTAGGAGAAGCCCCGCCGTTTTGCCACAAATAAGTTGCCCCTGTACTTGTAGCATCCAAGGTATAAGTTTGCCAATAGCAAAGTGTAGTGTCGGGGCCAAGGTTTACAGGTGGTGCAGGCTTTATCGAAAGAATAAGTTTGACAATACTATCGCAACCTGCCACCGAAACTAAAGTATCGATATAGGTTCCTGCTACAGTATAGGTATGATTTCCTACCTGAATAGATTTTCCCTGACAAATACTTGCACTTTGAATAACATTTTTGGGACTTATGGTTACTTTTACCCAAAAAGTATCAGAACAGGTACTGGTGGTCGCTATAACACTATACATTGTTGTAATACCGGGGCAAACTTTATTTGTATTCCCATTCACACCATTATTCCAATGATAAGTTACACCCGGAGTAGTGCTTGTGGCAACTAAAGTTACCGTGTCGTTATAACAAATTAGAGGTGCAGGAGGATTAATATGAACATTTATATAAGAATATATATAAATAGAATCGGTACGGCTGTTTAAGGTACACGAATTATCAGTAGCTGTTACTGTATAGTAGCCTGTGGGTACATTTATAAGGCAACTATCTGTCGAGCCATTGCTCCATAGATAAGTATATGGTGGAGTTCCGCCCGAGGCCGATACACACGCGCTTCCTATACAAGTATCTTTTGCAACAGCTATAACTATTGGAGAAAAATTACAAGTAATCTGATTTAATAATTCAGTGGCAAAACCTACCCCGCTCACAATTAATTTTCCATTAAACCTATTTAGTTTAATATCCTTCACTTCATTTGTAATATTAGCAGTAATTGGCATAAGAGTATTAAAACTACTTCCTGTAAAGTTATAAACGTGCACCTTACTATAGCCACCCACAAATACATTGTTGCATTCGTCAACAGCAATGCCCTCGTGATATCTATTGTAGCCAGCGCTATATAAATTATCTACAACAATTGAGCCCAAAAGGGTGCCACTTGATCTGTTCCAGGCCTTCAATATTTTTCCATCATAAGAAAAAAGATAACTACTGTTAAGAGCTAAAGCATTTGCTCGGGCTGTTACCACATTCCCCGTTATCCCTTGTATTGGTTGTGCTTCCTGGAACTGATAAGAAGTAGGAACATCAAAAACACAGGGTGCCGAATAGGTATTTGCATACTGACTTTTTTGTAAATGCCCATCTATTTGTGTACATCCCAAAAGACTTGTAACTATTGCATAAAAGTCTCCATTATTATCTTGCACCACACTTGCAATATCGTTGCAATAATTGGCACAAGCCGCCCCATTAAAGTTTTTGGAGTAGCAACTACTCAGATTAGTATCTGCCAATAATTTTATATTATGTGAAGAATTGGTACCACCTCCAAAAGCAATAATTTGTTTGCTGCAATTGTTATAATACATCACCCAAATTTCGTTGTTTGCACCAAAAGACGCCGAAGTATTGATGAGATAACCACTACTATTTATCTTCATTATTTTACTACCTGTGCCCCCGTCGCCTTCGCCGATAAAAGCAGTTCCGGAACTTGGGAGTACACAGAATTTTGAGTAACATCCCGACCCCCATACGATGGGATTGGTAAATGTCCAGAGTAAGTTTCCGCTGTTATTGTATTTCGATAATTTATATGGTGGCGAACCTCCCGAAAAGTATAGGTTACCAAATTTATCGTAATCGATATCCAAAGCGGCATTGTTGTTATTTAAACTGGTTGGGGTGGTTGTCCACGGATCGATTATTAAAGTTTGAAATTGGGATGGTGATATTGGAAATTTAAAAGAAACAATATTTTTATTTATATCAAAACCTGATTTTATTTCTTCATTTGTATTTTCGTAATAGCTTATAGGCGTATGATCAGTGATGTTTCCGGCGGGAGTTTGGATGATAATATTGCCATCAGCATCTTTTTTTATCAAATTTATATTTCCACCATAATGCATTTTTACAACATTAGGATTTGCTCCAGGGTGTACTATTAATTTATACTTAACTCCACCTTTTTCGGGGATGATATATTCCACATCAATGCCCGGATACATATTTTTATACAGTATTTTTTCAAATCCTTTTGCCTTCACATCTTCATATCCTTTTTCGCCAAAGGTATAATATCCATCTGCGGGATTGCTTGCAATAAGTGTAGGCTCAGCATTGCAGCCCTCCCAATTCAGGCTCACATAATAGGTTTCTTTATCCTCGTCATTTTCTTTTTCTTTATATTTTTCGCTGCGTTCTTTGTCTTCTTTAGAAGTTGTGTCTATCTTTTCTATTTTAAAAATAACTGAATTTTTGGTAAAAAAGACTTTATCAGCATTATTAACTGCATATAAAATCGGAAGTTTCGATTTGGCCCAATTATTAAACTGCCCTTTATTCTCAACAAATACATTGGTATGAAAAGGATTGTTGGTAGTCCATCCGGATGGAGTCTTTTTAGAATCCGTAGGCAGGTTTTGCGCAAACACCCTGTTGATGCTAAACAACAGTATGCTTAAAATACAAAGATAGACTACAGTTTTGTTTTTCATTTTTTAGTATGTTCTCGAAATTATTGCAAAGTCACAACATATAGACACAGAATATATAAAAATGTTTCTGCTATATAAATATATAAAGACACAAAAAAGCTGGTTTTCGTTGTATGAAGTTAAAAATATTTTTAAAAAGAAATTATTTCTTTAATAAAAGGAGTTTAAAAAAGGAATATTTTTAAATTTTATAAAAATTGAATTAAAAACCATAGCTTATTTTTCAAAAAGTGGAGCATTTATAAAGTGAACATTGGCACATTTAAAAATAAATGTCCAGATGTAAAATCATACAGTTGCCCATTTAAAAATAAATGTGCCAATGTAAGTTCGTACAGATGCCCATTTAAAAATAAATGTGCC
>CAYRBL010000112.1:0-3565 GCA_964422385.1 uncultured Bacteroides sp. | reverse complement strand
TACAGATGCCCATTTAAAAATAAATGTGCCGATGTAAGTTCGTACAGATGCCCATTTAAAAATAAATGTGCCAATGTTTTTAGGTGTAAAAATATATTTTTTAAAAAAACAGATAAGCCTTTTTGAAAGAAATCTTTGAAATCATAAAAACAATTAATAATATATTTATATTTATTTTGGTATGAAAAAAGAAATCTACTAACCCTAGCGTTTACGCTAGGGATTAAATGCAACCCTCCTGCTTTTGGGATTTATCCCTGACTTTTTAAAATAAAACATCAGGGCTTAAGCCCACAAATCATATCATAATACATATCCCCTAGCATAAATGCTAGGGTTAATAGATAAAAAGAGATATTATTGATATTAATTTTTATGTTTTATTTTGGTATGAAAAAAATTAAAAGGCTGTGAAATCTTATTTTAGTAAAATGATTTTTATACCATAAAAAAAACCTTCGCCAGTATGCCGACGAAGGTTTCTTTATTCAAAAATTAAATAAAAATATTATTTAATCTTTAAAATCTTTTGAATACTACTTTGCTTGCGAGTCTTCATTTGTAAGAAATAAATACCTTTATCATACAAATGCATATCCATTGTATAAATTTGCTTACTATTGTTGGTTGCAGGAAGCTCAATGGTTTTCAACTCTTGCCCCAATGCATTTATTAATGTAAGAACAACTGCTTCGGTAGCGTTATAAACAACATTAACCTTATCACTTACCGGATTTGGATAGGCTGCAAACACATTATCGTTGCTAATTTCGTTAATACCCACATTAAATATTGCAGGAGGGAACTTAATATAATCCAACCAAGCACAATCGCTGCCCGATGCTGTGGTATAATCTTTCAAATATCGCCACTTAAGAGTATGTATACCTTGCGAAATAGGAAAAGCACTTCTTGATATTGCAACTTCTCCATCCCATTTAATTATAGAAATATTATCTATCAAAAATTCTAGATAATCGTAATTCAAAGCATTGTTAGGTGCTTGTTCGCACGACACTTTTTTATAAAATGAAATAGAATCTGCAAGCAATACATTCAGGGTAATCGATAATTCAGAAGTTTGGCTATTAGTAATAGTCCCCGATTTTGCCGAATACACGCCTTCCAAAGCCGAAGCACTGGTAATTGTCCACGGAAGCGTGCCTCCCTGAATCCAATTGAACTTATTGAAATTTCCAGTCTCGAAATCTTCGTTAACAACACCAACAGATTGATAAATGGTATTAGTTGTTTGATAGGCTCCCGACGTAATATTAAAAGTAAGATCAACAATAGTACCAAGCGGCACGTTGGCCGAAACATGAACCTTATAAGCCACCACATAAGTACTGCCAATAGCCATGTTCCCAATATTAACTGTAGGCGAACCGACGATAGTAATATTTGGATTGGTGGTTGATAAAGTACCAATAGCATTCGCACAAGCACTATGCCCATTATTAATTGCCTGAATATAGATAATAGCTGTTTCGGAAGGGTCTAACACCCCATTTGCATTGCCCTGAACAGTATCTTTTATGGTAATGTTACCACTAATTAGCTTAGGAGCATTTAATGTAAGGTTAAATTGTGACGCCCAGCTATTATTTAAACTATCGTGAATAGTTATATTAAAAGGAACCACGTACTGATCCGCAACATTGTTCTTTATTGTAAGAGCAAAGGCATTATTTTGAATTGAATTGAGGCCGTTGGCAATAAGTCCCCAACTATGTTGATTATTTGTGATAATAATATTCGGGTCAGATGAGGATAAAGTAGCATTTACAAGATGGGCTGCAACGGTGCCCAGATTTTTTAAACCAATATTAAGTGTGATATTCTCATTAAAATCGGCCATACCATTATTATTGCCACTTACATCTACAACCTGCATATTATTAAGCTGCACATAAGGCCCATTGGGCACAATAACCTGTAAATTGCCAATAAATGGGATGTAATTATATTTAGTAACAACCACCTTAATAGTATCTAGGGTAGTGATTGGACCGAAATTAATAGTTGCAACTCCATTGCTAACCAAACCAGAACCTATACGCTGGTTGTTTATACTTAAAGTAACCATAGCGCTATTCACATTACAGTTAACAGTAAATTGTACCGAACCAATAGGAATAACTGGGTTGTAAGTAGCAGTAATTACTTTGGGAGTATCGGTACGAAGTGTCAAAGAAGGATCGCCGAAGAGGTTCCAGGTATCGGTCATATCGCTCCCCTGAGTTCCGTACACATCGTTCATCTTCATACATCCATTCATAGAAACTCCTCCGAAGGTATGTTTTATATTATTAGGATAACCTTCGATAAGTATGTTCACCATTTCGTCCTGAGCAAGCATCGGAGGACTCCAGCTCTGATTGATTGTCGACATCAATGTGGCAATAGCACCAGTTGGCTGCCCATTATAAGTCGCCCTCATCCAAGCTTCGGCAAAACAAGTAGTGCTTACAAAGTTTCCATTAACACAACCAACAGAACACACAAAAGGCCACATGTTAACATTGGTTAAAGCACCAATTTCAGTGTTCGAAAAGCCACTAGTTCCCCAGGAAGTATTGCTTCCGTGACCTGTATAATGAATAATACCTGCCCCAGCATTAACTTCGGCCGAAACCATTGCAGGAGTTGGACTATTTGCAGCATCCAGGCCTCCTTGGCTTCCATCGTACAGCTCGCTCATAGCTTTATAGTGGAAGTTTAAAAGCTTAGATCTTATATTTCTTATATGTTGATAATCGTATTCGTTGCTATCCCCCGGTCCTTGGTCGGATGCAATGCCTATGCCATGATTAATCCAGCCATTTCCAATAATTGGGGCCTTTTCATAAGCTAATATCTTTTGAACTTGAGTTTGAACTTGAGTAATAGTTTCAGCAGAGATACGTCCTACAAAAATATCAGGATAATGATCGCTACCCACAATGTAAGAATAAGTATTATCCGAGCCGCCACCTGCAACAGTATAGGTAGTTATTTGAGGTGCGTCGCCCACTAACAACACATACGAAAGACCTTTTAAATTATAATAATTGGTAATATAATTTTGAATGGCTGTTGTAGTATTTCCAATGCTATCAATACTGATAAGTTTGGTAGGAATGCCGGATATGTTTCTCCAGTCAGCCAAAGGTTGCACCGCTGGTAAATATTGATTGTAACTTATGATTAACATCCCGCCCTGTTCGCCAACTGCAGTGTATTTTGCATTAGCAGTTCCGCTGTTTAAAAAATGTCGGTCGTAAATGTTTTTAAAATCTGCATCAACACTTGTAAAAGCCTTACTTCTTATTAGTTTATTTAAACCATTATCCCCTTTGCGGGAAATTTTTACTGTCATATTATAATAAACTCTCAAAACTTTAGTGATAGGATTGTATTGAAATGGATAAGTAGTTATAGTTTGCCCCCTGTGATCTCTTATAATATAAGGTTGCTGAAGTTCGGCAAGCTTGCCAGGGAAGAAAGCATTCTGAGAATAAGTATTACTAAAACTATAAGGTATGCTTGCAGGATCTATATTTCTAAATAGATTACCTTTTGA
>CAYRBL010000111.1:0-9420 GCA_964422385.1 uncultured Bacteroides sp. | reverse complement strand
CTATATTGTCAATCATGCTGCAAAATTAATAATATTTGTGGGTACACGGTAGCTTAAAAAGGGGCTATAACTGCTTTCTATCATTCTAATCCCAACTCCTTAAAAAGGGGCTATAACTGCTTTCTATTATTCTAATCCCAACTCCATAATATGTAACTATAATTCACTTTTCTTTAATAAAATAATTTATAAATAAATTATCTTTTTATTAATTTTATTCTTTTACACTTATTTGTTTTAGCCCCTTTTTAAGGGGTTGGGGTTTGCCTTCACCAACATTTTTTAAGAGCTTAGGGTTAATTATTTCTTCTCCTTTAGCTTTTTATTCACTAATGTTAGTTCTATTTCAAGCTTTTTAGCAAATGTTATATCATTAAAAGTTAAAACTAATCCATTTATATGATCATCGTAAGTGCGATAAGGCATTATCCTTACAGTAAACCATCTTCCATCTGTAGTAGTTATTGATGTTTCGATAGTCATTAAGGTTTTAAGTACTTTTATTGCATCGTCATGTATTTCGGGATATTCTAAATCGCTAACCAAATCAGTAAATGGCCTGCCAATATCCGATTGTCTTAGTTTTATTATGTTTATAACACTATCAGTGTATCTTCTTATGTTAAGTTCTTTATCTAAAAACAATGTTGCTATCTCGGTGCTGTTTAATAAGTTCTTCATATCGTTATTAGCCTGTACATATTCATTTACTTTGCTTTGAAGTTCGGCATTTACTGTTTGAAGTTCTTCGTTGAGGCTCTGCATTTCTTCTTTAGAGGTAGTAAGTTCTTCGTTGGTTGATTGTAATTCTTCGTTAGTTGATTGCAATTCTTCATTGGTCGATTTAAGTTCTTCTTGTGAAGTTTGCATCTCTTCCAAAGTGCTTTGTAAGTTTTCGTGACTTCGTTGTAGTTCTAATTCTAACTCTTTTACTTTGCCTTTTGTACTTCGTGTAACTGTCTTTGGGTTATCTATTTCGTGAAGTACTACTGCAGGTACATCAGTAAATACAATTATTATCATACCTCTAATAGCATCAGTACTTTGTAAACGTTGTACTGTTACATCAATAAATTGAGTACCTCCATTGGTGCCTACTTTTACATTACGTAGTTTTATTTCATCATAGCTTTGCATTGCAGCTCTAAAAGCTCCAGGTAATAGATGTCGTAAGCCTTCGCGAGCCATTACATATATATTCCAGTTGGCTTTACCAGCAACAGGTTCCAGATACTTTCCTGTTTTACCAGTAATATATATTATATCTCCTTTGTCATTTACCAATACACTTGCAGGGGCAAAGCGTTGTAATAATATCTGATCGGTTAAAACTTGTATATTATCATTTATTTTTAGAGGAGTTTTTATACTTATTATATTGTTTTTAGTTCTGCTAAAGGCACTAGGAAAATTATAAAGTTCATTATTGCCAGGATTTGATATACGTTTATAAATTTTTAGTTTATGATCTGTTTCATCAAAACCCTGATTGTTTTTACCAAGTGTTTCGGCACTACCAAGCACCATTATTCCTTCGGAATTTAGACTGTAATTAAATAAATCAATTATCTTTTTTTGTAGATCGGGTTCCATATATATAAGCATATTTCTACAAAATAGAATATCAAGTTTAGTAAAAGGAGGGTCTTTAATAACATTTTGTGGGGCAAATACAACCATTTCTCTGATAACTCTACTTACAGTATAGGTATCATTTTCAAATTTAAAAAACCTGTTGAGCCTTTCTGTTGTAAGATTAGCAACAATATTGGGCGAAAAAACTCCTTTACGGGCAAATTCGATGGCATCGTTATCAATATCGGTTGCAAATATTTGTATTGTTAAGTTTTTGCGATTAGTTAACTTTTCCATTATTTCATAAAAAAGTATTGCAAGCGAGTAGGCTTCTTCGCCTGTTGAGCAAGCCACTACCCAGGCACGAATTACATATCTATCGGGTAATTGTTCGATAAATGCAGGAATAATTTTGTCTTTAAGTTTTTCCCATAAATCTGGGTCTCTAAAGAAATTGGTAACACCAATTAATAATTCTCTAAAAAGTATTTTGACTTCAGCAGGGTTTTCATGACAAAAACGTACATAGTTTTGTATTTTATCTATTTGATGAATTCCTCTGCGTCTTTCGATACGCCTGAAAATTGTATTCTTTTTATATAAGGAAAAGTCATTGCTTGTTTGTTCGCGGAGCATTAATATTAACTTATCAATATTACTAATTGTATTACTATCTATTTCAATTTCCTTATTAATTGAAATTGGAATATAATTAAGCAATGCTATTAGTTTTAATGGTAACTCATCAGCAGGAGCTATAATGTCAGCTATAACAGCTTGTATAGCATTGATTGGCATGCTATCAAATTTGGCTGTAGATGGTGTTTGTACCAGTACAATTCCATTTTTTTCTTTAATAGCTTTAATGCCTAAACTTCCATCCGAACCCATACCCGAAAGGACAATACCTATACTTTTCTCTTTTCTGTCTTCGGCAAGGGCGCGAAAGAAAATGTCGATAGGCAACCTTAAACCATGTGAAATAACTGTATCGAACAAATAAAGCGAACCATTAAGTATCGACATACTTTTATTGGGAGGTATTACATATACACAATTAGGTTTAACTTTTAAGTTATCTGTAGTTTGATAAACCTTCATTTGGGTAAGTCGTTGTAAGAGTTCGGGCATTATGCCTGAATGGTTTGGGTCGAGATGTTGGATTACAACAAAAGCCATACCGTTGTTTGCTGGCATATTCTCAAAAAACTGTTCTAAAGCTTCCAAACCGCCTGCCGATGCACCAATGGCTACTATTGGGAAGTCTTTAGGAGTAATTAATGTAGTAGATTTTGTTTTAGAAGTTTTAGTATTTGTTTTATCAGAAATACTTTCTGCTTTGTCCTTATTTGTTTTCATTTGCTTTATTATTAAATAAATATATAAAGATAAAAAATAAGTTAAGTCTCCTTTTATAGATAAATTGGCGTACTTCTTATGAAGATATATTCAGTACAAAGATACTATTTATTTTAAGAATAGCATTGTTATTGAAAAATAATAGTTTTATTTTAATTAAAATAAAAAATTCTTTATCATTATATATGATATTTTATTTTTTATAAAACTGGTTTTGGGTATAACCTTTTATTATTTTTATTTTTAAGGGATATCAACTTTACACTTTATATTCAAAAAATGTTAAAATTAGATAAGGTGGTTTTTTATAGAGCTTACTTTTTATAAAAAGCACTATATCATATTGTATTGTAATATCAACAAATTTACTTAGTCCGTTTGTGCAAAAATAATGGACTAAGTGAATTCACTTAGTCCATTTGTGCGAAAAAAAAGGGCTTGGAAAGTTTACTTAGTGCCTTGTTGCAAAAAATAATGGCATAAGTAAACTAACTTAGTCCATTTTTGTCAGACAAAAGGCATAAGTGAATTAATTTAGTCCATTTGTGATAGACGTAATGGCATAAATGAATTCACTTAGTCCATTTGTGGAAAACGTAATGGCATAAGTGAATTCACTTAGTCCATTTGTGCCAGAAAAAAGGTATAAGTGAATTTACTTAGTCCTTATTTTTTAAACGCAATGGCATAAATGAATTTACTTAGTCCATTTGTGCAAAACTCAAAATACTAAAAAAAATTAAGTAGTTGTTTTTTAATTGCAAAAGTGTTTATTTTTAAATTATTTATGATAAATAGATTGTTGTACACTATTTAAAAATTATTCTCTTTTTAATTTTATTAGGATTATACAAAAAAATATTAATTATTTTGGCCTCATTACAATTATTTTATTTATCTTTACAAAAAATATTTAACACACATTTAAAAGATCTAATATTATGAAAAAACAAATACAATTAAGTCTTAAAGTTATTATTATTACTATTGTAATAAGCATTTTTTCTAACTCTGTTTTTGCCCAACTAAGGCAAAATACTTCTAAACTTATTAAGAATAATTCAATTTCGACTACTACTAATCCAGTTTCCTACACTCGAAGTGCTAAAATTCTAAATATAAAAGCACTTTTCGAAGGTTTTTACAACCCAACAACACATCGAATGAATAAAACTTATGATATGAATATGACCACAGGGCAAATATTTCCTAAATTCCCTGGTGGTATAGTTGACACTGTTCAGGTTGTATTATATTATTTAGATACTATAAATAATGTTCAAACTATTTTCTACAATGTTTATAATAATATTAGTTTTGATACCAATGGAGTTTTTGCACCCATAAATGTGTTAACAGATAGTTGTAAGTTTTATGTTTTAATATCACATCGAAACTCAATAGATACCTATAGCGCAGTTAGGTTGAAGTTCAATGCGCTCGATACGTTGACTTATGATTTCAGTACTTCGGTAACAAAAGCATTTGCTAGTAATATGAAGCCTGTTATTCCAAATAAAGCTGCAATTTTTACAGGTGATTTTGGCGATCCTACAAACTGGTTATTTAAAGATGGTATTGTAAATATTTTTGATCTTTCTTCAATCTATGACGCAATAAATGATCCTACAGGAATGTTCAACGGCTATAATGCTAATGATTTGAATGGAGATGGAGTTGTAGATATATTCGATATGGCATTGGCTTTTGATAATTTAAATAATGGTGTTGCTACAATTACTCCATTTTAATAGTATCTATACCTAAAATTAAAAAATAAATAGAATATACAAAATTATTAAAATCAAAATTGATAAAATACTTTTAATTAAAAAATCTTTTATTATGAAAAAACAAATACAATTAAGTCTTAAAGTTATTATTATTACTATTATAATAAGCATTTTTTCTAGCTCTGTTTTTGCCCAACAAAGGCAAAATACTTCTAAACTTATTAAGAATAATTCAATTTCGACTACTGCTAATCCAGTTTCCCACACTCGAAGTGCTAAAATTCTAAATATAAAAGCACTTTTCGAAGGTTTTTACAACCCAACAACACATCGAATGAATAAAACTTATGATATGAATATGACCACAGGGCAAATATTTCCTAAATTCCCTGGTGGTATTGTTGACACAGTTCAAGTTATTTTATTTTATGTTGATACCATAAATAATATTCCTATTTGCTTTGGGAAAATATATAATAATATTAGTTTTGATACCAATGGAGTGTTTGCACCTATAAATGTATTATCAGATAGTTGTAAGTTTTATATCTTTATTAATCATCGAAATTCAAATAATACATTTAGTGCTGATCGATTTAAGTTTAATAGTATTGATACGATATCTTATGATTTCACAACTTCAATTACCAAAGCTTATGCTAATAATATGAAGCCCAAAATTCCTAACAAAGCTGTAATTTTTACGGGTGATGTTAACGATCCTTTTAATTATTTTTATAAAGATGGAGTTGTAAATATATTCGATCTTTCAGATGTATATGATGCAAGCAATGATCCTACCGGATTGATGAATGGTTATGTCCCTAGTGATTTGAATGGAGATGGGGTAGTAGATATATTTGATATGGCTTTGATTTTTGATAATCTAAATATAGTTGTTGCTACAATTATGCCTCCTATTTCATGTTATTATGATGTATATTAAGATAAATTTTAATACCTCTTTTATTTATTTAATAAAATTAAGTTTTAAATAAAAATACAAATAATCCTTCTTATTTTATAAAAAATGAAAACTATTACAAGCAGACAACTTCTAATTCTAATAATCCTACTCCTTATTAATATATATAGTATAGCTCAGAATACTGCCAGGCAAGACGAGCAATCTGGCCTATATGGTATCGTTGATGCAGAAGGTAATTATATTGTAAAACCTAAATATAAAGAAGTAGATTTTAATTATGGATACAAAACAGGCTTGTCGTATGTTGTAGATAAAAACGACAAATATGGATATATAAATGAGGAAGGTAAGGAGGTAGTAGCCTGCAAATACGATAAAGTATCTTCTTTTGAAAACGGATTGGCAGTTGTAAAAATAAAAACTGGCGAATATGATTATAAGCACGGTTTGATGGACAGTACAGGCAAGGAAGTGATACCCGTAAAATGGGGGCGTTTGGAATACTATCCAGCCGATAGAGTGCTGGTAGTAGGAGAGGAGAGTGCCTCGAAAGTAGGCCTGATGGACGAAACAGGCAAAATGATTATCCCTGCAATGTATGCTTTTTGGAGTAAGAGAATCTCGAATGGATTGTGGCCTGTTGGTCGAAACGATACTTGCGGTGTCGTAAACTTGAAAAACGAAACGGTAGTTCCCTTTATATATTATATGATAGAAAGCTATTCGGACAAACTTGGATTAGCACCTGCCAAAAAGGACGGCAAATGGGGATATATAAATAAAGAAGGATTAGCTGTGATACCTTTTATGTATAATGATGCCTGGAGTGGCGATTATTATTTAACTGTTAAAAAAGATGGCAAATGGGGGGTAATAGATATAAATAACAGAATTGTTTTACCATTTGAATACTATTCGATAGAATCTGTTTTCGAAAAGTCGGCTTGGGTAATCAAAAATGAGAACGAAAGTGCCTACGAAATAGATTTGATAACCCAAAAGAAGATTTCGAAATAATAATTGTCCAATCTGGATAGAAAAAGGAGTACAATTTAATTAAAAAAAGGTACGTAAAGTTAACTTTTTTCAGACTGAAATTTGTTAATTTCTTAACATGTTTTTTCTAAATAAGACTAAAAGTACCTGTTTGGTTAAATATGAAATGTGTTGAAAGCATGAAAAAAGTGTTAATAACTCTAATAATATATTCAATATAAGCAGAGTAATTTTTTATTAAAAATATTTTATTTAAACCAAAATTATTCGTAATATTGCAGTCAGGAAATTTACAATTTGATATACTAATTTTATTTTAATATGAGTAGTGAAAGTTTGATACTTTTCTTTATCGTGGCAGTAATCTTAGTTGGGGGAGCAATAATCTTCTCCAGTTTCATACCGCCAACCTCTAAAAACCCACAAAAATCAGAACCTTACGAGTGCGGAATCGAGACCATCGGCAAAACATGGCTACAGTTTAACGTAGGTTATTATCTGTTTGCTATCTTATTTTTAGTTTTCGATGTTGAAACCGTATTCTTGTTTCCATGGGCAGTTGTAATGAAGACCTTACAATTACAAGCCTTCATCGAAATTCTGATCTTTTTCTTTATTCTTGGATTAGGCCTATTATACGCCTGGAAAAAACATGCTTTAATATGGGAATAAAATCAATGAAATATGAAGACTTCAAGGACAATGAAACACTTGAACTCTTTAAGCAGACAGGTGGGAATGTAATGTTCACCACAATTGATGCAGTAATTAACTGGGGTAGATCTAACTCTATCTGGCCACTTACATTTGCAACAAGTTGTTGTGGAATCGAGATGATGGCAGCAGGAGCATCGCGTCACGACTTTGCCAGATTCGGCATCGAAGTATATCGTGCAAGTCCACGTCAGGCTGACGTAATAGTTGTAGCAGGAACCATCGTTAATAAGATGGCTCCAGTATTAAAAAGACTATACGATCAGATGTCGGAACCAAAGTATGTAATTGCTATGGGTGCTTGCGCAATATCAGGTGGGCCTTTTTATTACCATTCATACCATGTAATAAAAGGAGTGGATAAAATAATACCTGTGGATGTATACATCCCTGGTTGTCCTCCACGTCCTGAAGCATTGTTGTATGGTGTAATGCAATTGCAACGTAAGATTCAAACTGAAACTATCAGGAATCCACGTAAGCAACCTGACACTTTTGCTGAAACAGACAATAAGTAATTAATAATTTTATCATTCATCAATATTATAATAAGTATGACGAACGAGCAATTAAAAGAAAAATTACTACAGATATTTCCCGGTGCTAATCTATCAGAAACTAGTCAATATGTAGTATTGACTGTTGCGCATGATCAATTACATCAGGTAGCAACAACATTAAAAGAAAATAAGGAATTACATTTCGATTATCTTTTTTGTTTGAGTGGTTTTGATGTGAACGAAACTCTTGGTGTAAACTACCATTTAGAATCAACAGATTTAAAACATACTTTAGTAGTAAAAGCATTAGCAACTAACAGAGAAGAACCTATCATTGATACTGTTTGTGATGTATGGCAAACTGCCAATTTTCATGAAAGAGAAGTATACGATATGTTCGGTATCACATTTAAAAATCATCCAGATATGAGACGCATCTTTTTGGATGAAGAAGATTGGGTAGGTTATCCTTTACGTAAAGATTATGTTGACGAAGTTAATATTATAGAAAGGAAATAAGCTATGACAGAAGAAATAGTACAACAAGATATCGAACAGGAAGAATACCTGGTTAACATGGGACCTCAGCATCCATCAACGCATGGTGTATTGAGGTTGCTAATTTCATTAAAAGGTGAAACTGTAAAGAATATTGAACCACATTGTGGATATATTCATCGTGGGATCGAAAAGATGTGTGAAAAAATGACCTATCAACAAATAGTTCATCTTACAGACAGACTTGATTACCTTTCGGCACATATCAACAATGAGGCTGTATGTCTATTAGTTGAAAATGCATTACAGGTTGAAGTACCAGATAGAGTAAAATACATTCGTACCATAATATCAGAATTATCTCGTATTGCATCACACGAATTATGGTGGTGTGCTTTTGGTATGGACTTAGGTGCATTGACAACCTATTTCTATGGTTTACGTGATCGTGAAAAGATTCTTGATATATTCGAAGAAACTACTGGTGGACGTTTATTACAAAGTTATAATTGTCCAGGTGGATTGATGAATGATATTCATCCTAACTTTATAAAAAGAGTAAAAGAATTTATTCCTTACTTCCGCAAAAAACTTCCTGAATATGACGAATTACTTACTGGTAATGTTATTATGCAGGAAAGAACTAAAGGTATTGGTTATATCAGCAAAGAAGATGTGATATCTTGGGGTGTAACCGGACCAAGTGGAAGAGGTTCAGGATTTGAATGTGATGTTAGAAAACATCATCCATATAGTGCTTATGATAAAGTTCAATTTAAAGAAATTCTTTCTACAGAATGCGATTCATTTGCTCGCTATAGCAATCGTATAGCAGAGATGTGGGAATCTTTAAACATATTAGAACAATTAATTGATAATATTCCAGAAGGTGATTTTGCAGTTAAGATGAAACCTGTAATTAAGCTTCCAGAAGGAGAATACTATCAAAGAGTAGAAGCATGTAGAGGTGAATTTGGTGTTCATGTAATCAGTTCAGGTGAAAAATATCCTTTAAGAATGAAATTACGTTCACCTAACTTTAGTAATTTATCAGCTATTAACAAAATGGCAGCAGGTTTAAAAATTGCTGACTTAGTAGCTATAGGCGGTTCATTGG
>CAYRBL010000110.1:4739-9432 GCA_964422385.1 uncultured Bacteroides sp. | reverse complement strand
AGTAAAACAGTGTTCACATCATCAGTATTTAAAGCTACATTATCAGCATGAAGTTTTAAACCAATTTCTTTCGAACGTTTCAAATAATTTACAGCTAAAGCAGCCCCAACTGTATTCATTTCTTTTAATTCATTAAAATAAGTACGAAGTACATCCATGCGGGTTTTCTGATTGCTTACTGCTGCTTTCCATGTAATATGTGAAGAAGCAAGTTTGCCTAATCTATCATCACAAGCTGCTGCAAAAGTATCAATAGCAACGTATTCTTTAACTTCAGGATTGTAAATAGCAGTTACTTTTCCTCTTTCATATTTAAGGAAACCATCTTTTTGAGAACCGTCAGAGTTCTGGCCGCCTCTTACACCCATATCAATATACATATCCAAAAGATTGTGATGAATTTCTTCGTCCTTTACATGAGGATTCATAACCTTCATAATGTATTGGCAAACATCCACACCTACATAATCTATCAACTGAAAGATACCCATTGGGCGAACCATGAAATCCTGAGTAACCTTATTGATCATATAAACCGCTTCAACAAAAGGAATATCTTTAGCTAGTTTAACAGCTTGATCCATTCCATAAATTGCATCACGCATAAAATGACCGTTACCAATAAAGCCAGCAAAATCATTTGAAGGCACCACTACTTTTCTAAGATTCTTAGCATACATTAATGCGAATTCACTTAAATCAGCAACAGTAGATTTAGCATTAATAATCTCAACCAACTTCTGAACAGCAGGTGGATTATAGAAATGGAAACCTATTATTCTTCCTTCTAAATTAGCTTTAGCATCCAGTTCGTGAATAGGAATAGAAGAAGTATTTGTTAAAAACCAAGGTTTCTTTGTGCTATTCTGATTGATTTGAGAAAATAACTTAACTTTTAAATCTGGATTCTCGCTAGCAGCTTCGAATATCAAATTAGATTCGTAAGTAGACTCTAATGTAGTAACCGGACGCAAAATACTCATTACATCCAATACATACTCATTAATAATATCGCTGTTTTCGATAAGATCATGGCGATCTTCATAAAACTTTCTAAGCTGAACAATTTTCTTTTCAGCAATCTTTACTACTTGTGAATTGATATATCTCACCAAACCTGATAAGGCTTTTTGTGAAATATCTACAGCATTCAGAACATAAGTCCTCGACTTGTTCTCAGCTTTCAGGCTTAAGTCAGCCATCTCAACAATTGTAAGCAATACAATGCCACTGCCCATTTTTCCGGCAGCACCAAGTACTGATACATTCTCCATTTTTTCGTTATAATCCATAGAACAATATTTTGTTTTGAAAATTAATAATTCTTACCAATTTGGTTTACGTTTCTCTAAGAATGCAGTCATTCCTTCTCCCGATTCACCATTGCCAAACAAAGCTCCAAATTCTTTAGCTTCTAAATCCGAAGCCACCATAAAGCTCATTGCATAGCCATTTCTTATTACACTCTTTGCTTTTCTAACAGCTTTATTACCTTTCGAAGCTATCTTTTGAGCAATAGCCATCACAGTTTCCATCAAAGCCTCAGGTTCTGTTACTTTTTGCACCAATCCTATTCTTAATGCATCATCAGATGAAATCACTTCGCCAGTCATTGTCATATATAATGCATCTGCTAAGTTAGTGAGCCTAGACAAACGTTGAGTGCCTGCATAACCTGGAATTAATCCTAAACTAACTTCAGGTAAGCCAAATTTAGCTTGTGAACTTGCAATCCTAAAATCGCAACTCATTGCCAACTCCAAACCTCCACCTAAAGTATATCCATTAACAGCGGCGATTACAGGAATCTCCAGACCAGCAATACTATTAAATGTATTCTGTCCAACTTTTGAGAAAGCTTCTCCTTGTACCGAATCCATGTTAGCAAGTTCTGCAATATCAGCACCAGCCACAAAAGCCTTTCCCATTCCAGTTATGATTAGAACTTTTAAATCATCCTTGCATTTAATTGAAGCAATGAAAGCATCCATTTCGTTAAAAAATGTTGTATTAAGTGCATTCATCGCTTCGGGACGATTAACGGTAACGATTCCTATCCCATTGTTAATTTCAACCTTTAAAACCTTATAGTCCATGATATATTTTGATTAATTACTATTCTTATACTCAACTTAAAGAACAAAAAATTAAAAAATAAGTTCATAAAAAAGAATAATAAGGTAGTTGTGTACTCATTTATTTACTATCTTTGAAACCTGAAATAGGTATTAATATTACATTTTTTAGTAGCAATTAAATTTAAAGACATGGTTAATCAGTTGGTTTTTATTATCGTTCTTTTGATTACGTTATCAGTTTTTACGTATTCTGTTAAAAGAATTATCGCTTTAATAAAGTTATCTAAAAAAGCGTACCCAATCAAAGATATTGGCAAACGTATTGCGATGACTTTAGACGTTGCTTTTTTCCAAAGCAAAATATTTCGTCGTCCTGTGATAGGCTTTATGCACGCTTTGGTATTCTGGGGCTTTATGGTTATTTGCATAGGTACAATCGAGATAACCATCGACGGTGTTTTCGGTACCGAAAGAATTTTATCAAAACTAGGTGTTGTTTATGATATTATTTCAGCTTCGGGAGATGTATTCGGACTAATAGTTTTAATTTCCATCATTGTCTTTTTGGTAAGAAGAGTTTTTCTTCATATAAAAAGATTTGAAGGTGTTGAAATGATAAAGAAACACCATACCGATGCCAACATTGCGCTAAGCATTATCCTTTTATTAATGGTTTCATTATTAATGATGAATGCTTCATATTGTGCATTAAATGCTGGTAAAGAAATTACAGGAACTTATCCTGTAGGAATGTTTTTAGCTGGTATATTTAGCTCGATGGGAGAATCAACTATATATATAATGTATCAAATTAGTTGGTGGGCTCATATATTATTAGTATTCTTCTTTGCAAATTACCTGCCTTACTCCAAACATTTCCATGTCTTCATGTCGATTCCAAATGTATTTGTAAGCAGATTGGAACCATTAGGCAAACTTTATAATATGGAAAGCGTAACAAAAGAGGTACGTATAATGATGGATCCTAATCTTGCTTATGCTGCACCTGCTGCCGATGCACCTCCGCCTGAAAGGTTCGGTGTTAAGGACATTGAAGACGGAACATGGAAAAACTATGTGGATTCTTTGTCGTGTACACAATGTGGTAGATGCACTTCTGTTTGCCCTGCTAACATTACTGGTAAACTGCTTTCTCCGCGTAAAATATTTATTGATTATAGAACGCGAATGAATGAAAAAGGACCTAAACTTTTAACAAATAAAGATTATTCGGACAACAAATCTTTTATAAGAGATTATATTTCTGAAGAAGAAATTTGGGCGTGTACCACTTGTAA
Organism: uncultured Bacteroides sp.; assembly: GCA_964422385.1. GTDB lineage: Bacteria > Bacteroidota > Bacteroidia > Bacteroidales > JACABE01 > JBAXLO01. Next base: position 6,056 of record CAYRBL010000110.1, on the reverse strand, counting down.
TGCTTGTGCTCAGGAATGTCCGGTTAACATTAATCATCCTTCGTTGATTGTTGATATGCGTAGATATTTAGCTATGGAAGAAGGTAGTGTGCCAACCGGAATCAAGATGATTTTCTCCAACATAGAAAACAATGGAGCTCCTTGGCAATACTCGGCACAAGACCGTTTGTTGTGGGCTCAGGATTTAGTAATGAATAAAAACTAGAATAGATGGAACAAGAAACAATAAAAATAGACGTGCCGGTAATGGCTAATTTATTTGCTCAAGGAAAGAAACCAGAGTACTTATTTTGGGTTGGTTGTGCAGGGGCTTTTGATGAAAGATATAAAAGAGTCACTAAAGCTTTCGCAAAAATATTAACACATTTAAACATCGATTATGCAGTGTTAGGGACGGAAGAATCTTGCACTGGCGACCCTGCCCGTAGAGCAGGTAATGAGATGCTTTTTCAGATGCAAGCCATAGGTAATATCGAAGTTTTGAATGCTTATGAAGTAAAGAAGATACTTACTATTTGTCCGCATTGTTTTAATATTTTCAAGAATGAGTACCCTGATTTAGGCGGTAATTATGAGGTGTTGCATTACACTACTTTCTTCGATATGCTTATTGCTGAAGGAAAACTGAAGATTAGTTCTGATATTTTTAAAGATAAACGTATAACTTTCCACGACCCTTGTTATTTGGGTAGAGCCAATGATGTGTATGATGCGCCAAGGAATGTGTTGAATGCAATTGATTCGACAAAAGTGGAGATGAAACGCAACAAGAGTTTCGCATTGTGCTGTGGTGCTGGCGGTGCTCAGATGTTTAAGGAAGCCGAAAAAGGCAACAAAGAAGTATATGTAGAACGTACCGAAGATGCTTTGGAAACAAAGCCCGACATCATTGCCACTTCTTGTCCGTTTTGTATGACAATGCTTACTGACGGTTTGAAAAGTAAAAACAAAGAGGAAGAAGTGCAGAACTTTGATTTGATAGAATTGGTTGCTCAGGCTTTGAATCTTTAAATCAATTACGTTTTTCATTCTTTTTAAAATAAAAATAAAAGGCTGTCTATTCAATAGGCAGCCTTTTTTGTTATATATTGAGCATTTAATATTGAGTTTTACTTTAGTTTTTAATAAAATTAAATAGGCTTTATCTAACTTTAAAATTGCTACCATACACATCAATATTCTGCTTTATACCTTTATGCTTGGTTTAGGTAAAGACACGGGTAAAATTGGTAAATTCAAGGGTGAAATTGGTAAATTCACGGGTAATATTGGGGATTTCAAGGGTGAAATTGGTAAATTCACGGGTGATATTGGGAA
>CAYRBL010000110.1:0-4639 GCA_964422385.1 uncultured Bacteroides sp. | reverse complement strand
TTCAAGGGTGAAATTGGTAAATTCACGGGTGATATTGGGAAATTCAAGGGTGATATTGGGAAATTCACGGGTGATATTGGGAACAACAGGTTTTTTAGTGTTTAAGAGTACTTTATGATAATAATAAAGGATTTTGGGCTTGACTTTATATCTTTTTAAAGACATTAAAGGAATTTATTTCTTTGCCTTTAAATAAAAATTTCTCACGATAAATGGTGTCATAAGTATTTTATTCATTTTTTATATACCTATATTATTATTAAAACTAATCTTCATTTATATTACATCTGCAAATTTAGAGATTCCTTTGCGGAAAAGTTTTAGATAATGAAAGAAAAGATTTATACAATTCAAAAATATAAGTTTTCCTTTTTAAAAAAATAAATTAAAATGAATAAGCTGCTGATAAAAATTTTAATGCCAAACCTTAATTTCTTGTTAATTCTTGATTTTTAATTAATGTTAACACTGTATCCAGTTATATTTATTTACTTTTGCACAATTAATAAATTTAAATAAAATAATATGAAAAAGATCTTCTTTTTATTCACCTTAGCCTTAGGACTTAGCTTAGGTGCTTTTGCACAGTTTAATGCTGACAACCTATCGATGATTTCTAACTATTCAAGTAAGTTATCTCATTCAAATGCGCCTTCAAGAAACATTACCGACACCATTTGGCCAAATCCAATTATGAGTGCAAATCATTGTGGCGACTCTTCACTATTGTACATCTTTACAAATGGAACAATGGTTACAGGAAACAATGCTTATGGTTTTAAAGAAATTGGTACACGTGTTAACCATACTGGTAATGGTAGCGTTACTGGAGCTTTAGCATTGGTATTTTATAAAGGTACTGCCGGAACAGGTACTTGTGCTTTAAAAATATATAGTTCTAATAACAATACTCCAGGTACTCTTTTAGGAACTTCTACTCCTGTTCCTATGTCGCAATTTACTTCTGGTTCGGGTGTTACTTGTAAATTTACTTTTACAAGTCCAGTTTCTGTAACAGGTAATTTCTTTGCAACTGTATTATTACCAACTAATGCCAACGACTCTATTGGTATTTATACAACATCTCAATATTGCACATCTGGTGCTGATTCTTTATCTATGTTTTATTATAATAGTGCTTTTCATTATTATAAGACCTTCGTTGGTTTAAATTCACCAGTATGGATTGGTGCTATCGTTAACGAAATTGTTGGTGTAAACGAAGCAAATGCTATCGAAAATGTTAATGTTTACAGTTCAAACAACCAAATAGTTATTAATAATAACACTAACTCTCTTGTAAAACAAGTTGTAGTTTATAATTTATTAGGTCAAGAAGTTGCTAATAAAACAATAAATACCAAAGAAACTACTACTATCAATGCTAATCTTCCTTCAGCTGCATATATTGTAAAAGTTATAACTGATACAAAAGTTGGAACATACAAACTGTATGTAAATAGGTAGGAAAAAAAGAGTGCCTAAAATTGAAAGACAAATGAAGAATTAAAATTTAATAATATTATAACTCAAATTCCTACCCTATTAGGGGAGGTTAGGTGGGGTTAATAAAAACCTTCATCATTAATTTGATGAAGGTTTTTTATTTCCTAATAATCTATTAACCTAAACTGCTAAACACCTTTTTTAACTCATAATTATTTCCTACTTTTGTAAACTTATTTTTGAGTAAAATCTTTTTATAAAATCAATATAACAACAAAGACTTTTGGTATGAAAAAAATCACTTTACGAATACTTGCACTTGTAATTTTAAGCAGTATACACCTACATTCCAGAGCTGATGGAGGAATGTGGATCCCGATGCTGCTGGAACAACTTAACCAAAAAGAAATGCAGACAATGGGTATGCGCATTACTGCCGAGGATATTTACAGTATCAATCACTCGAGTTTGAAAGATGCTATTCTTCTTTTTGGTGGCGGCTGTACTGCCGAGTTTGTTTCGGATCAGGGCCTGATTCTAACCAATCATCATTGCGGTTATAGTACAATTCAATCACATAGCAGTCTTCAAAACGATTATCTTACCAATGGTTTTTGGGCCTCTAAATATTCGGAAGAGCTCTCCAATCCTGGCCTCACAGCTACACTTCTTATCCGTATGGAAGACGTTACTGCAAAAGTTTTAGAAGGAGTTAATGCCAATATGACGGAAGCTAAAAGAGCAGAAATCATTCAAAAGAACTCAAAAAGAATAGAGGCGGAAGCGGTTAAAGGCACGCATTACAAAGCCAGCACCAAGCCTTTTTATTACGGTAATCAGTACTATATGTTCATCACCGAAACTTTTAAAGATGTAAGATTAGTGGGGGCTCCTCCTTCTAATATTGGAAAGTTTGGCGGCGATACCGACAATTGGATGTGGCCACGTCATACTGGCGACTTCTCTGTGTTCAGAATTTACGTTGATAAAGACAATAAACCAGCAGATTTCTCAGCCGATAACGTACCTTATAAGCCCAAAAAGCACCTGACTATTTCGCTTAAAGGAGAGGAAAAAGGAGATTTTACATTTGTGTTCGGATATCCCGGCCGCACCCAGCAATTCCTTACATCGCATGCGGTAGATTTGCTATCTAATTACGATAATCCTGCGCGTATTAAGATGCGCGACAAAAGGCTTGAGATAATCAGAAACGAGATGGAAACAAGCAGAGAAATCAGGATACAATACTCGGCTAAGTATGCCAGTATTGCTAACTTTTGGAAGAAAATGATAGGCGAGAACAACGGAATCAAAAGGCTGGAGGCTGTAAATAAAAAGAAGGAACTGGAACAAGCCTTCAATAAATGGATAGCTTCGAATCCTGATAAGCAAAAGCTGTATGGTGGTTTGATTGCTGATTTCGAGACTACCTACAAAGCATTAAAGCCTTATTCATTAGCCTACGATTACTTTACTGAAGCAGGCCTTGCTCCCGAAATTATAAAGTATGCTTATGGTTTTAAAAAACTAGTGGAGCAAAGCAAGGATAAAAATATTAAACCTGAAGAGTTGAATAAAACTATTGAAGCTTATAAGAAGAGTATTGACGGCAATTTTAAGAATTATAACCTGACAATTGACAAAAAGATATTCGCTGAGTTGATGAAGATATACTATCAGGATTGCGACAAGAACTATCATCCGGAAGCCTTTGCAACAATTACAAAAAAGTACAAAGGTGATGTTCAAAAGTACTGCGATGCAGTGTTTGAGCAATCATTTATGAGCACTCCCGAAAAGGCTATGAAGTTTTTGAAAGATTATAAAGCTTCAAAGTTTAGTAAGATTGAAAATGATCCCGCATATTTGCTTGCGGTTAGTTTGTATAATAATTACATCAACAAGGTGCAGTTTACAATTGTAAACTTAAATGATCATTTAGACAGCCTGTATCGTATTTATACTAAGGCCTTGATGGAAATGCAGCCAGACAAAAGGTTTTTCCCTGATGCCAATTCAACACTCAGAATCGCTTATGGCAAAGTGAACGATTATTTCCCTCACGATGCCGTGAAATATAAATATAATACCACCATTCAGGGGATAATCGACAAGGAGGACTCAACGATTTACGACTATGTTGTAGAACCTAAATTAAAAGATTTATACAATAAAAAGGATTATGGACGTTATGCTACTAAAACTGGCGATATGCAAGTAGCTTTTATTGCAACCAATCATACAACAGGCGGAAACTCGGGGAGCCCAGTCCTAAATGCGGATGGGCAACTGATAGGTATCAACTTCGATAGGAATTGGGAGGGAACGATGAGCGATATCATCTACGACCCTGACCAATGCAGGAATATTTCGTTAGATATTCGCTATTGTTTGTTTATTATTGATAAGTTTGCCGGTGCAAAAAGGCTCGTCGATGAAATGACTATTGTAAACTAATATAAATGTCGAAGAAGAAAACACCTATTTTAAATAAATTTATCATAGGAGGGATACTAATTCTTCTTCTTTTTTATATTTATCAAAACAAATACAACATACTTCGCTTTTCTTCTCATTATTATTATAAGGTATATTATAGTATTTTCAGCAGAAAGCAGGTCGACCAGAGCAAAAACCTTAAGAATTTTGGTATAAAGATTCCGAAGAAGTATAGTGTTCATGGCATCGACGTTTCAAAGTATCAAATGAAGATTAATTGGGACGAAGTGGTGAAGATGCGTGTAGATTGCGTTAAGATTTCTTTTGCCTACATAAAAGCTACCGAAGGCGGTGCTTTAATTGATCGTTTGTATGATTATAATTGGGAGAATGCCAAGAAACATAACGTGATTAGGGGTGCATATCATTTCTACCGGCCAAATGTAAATTCCAAAATACAGGCCAATCTTTTCACAAGTATTGTCACGCTCGAAAAGGGCGATCTACCTCCAGTTCTCGATATAGAAGTATTGGGTAGCGATGTTAAAAATACAGTTAAAGGTATCAAAAACTGGCTAAAGATTGTAGAAAAAAAGTATGAAATGAAGCCCATTGTTTATACAAATATTGACTTTTATAACAAATATCTTAAAGATAACGGCATCGACAGCTATCCCTTATGGATAGCGCATTATTATGAGGACGAAATAGACGAAGGATTCAGCTGGTACTTCTGGCAACACAATGACGG
>CAYRBL010000109.1:0-9466 GCA_964422385.1 uncultured Bacteroides sp. | reverse complement strand
ATTTTTTTACAAACAGATTCTTGTTAATTTCTTAATCGGTATAAACTCTAATAAATGAATAAAAAAATTAATAAAATAAAAAAGCCTTATCCAAACTAATGAATAAGGCTTTTGATAAATGAGGTTAAGTTGATTATTCTTTTCCTGACATTTTATTATAAACTAACTTCGAAATTTCGCTAATTATTGTTGATAGCTTATTAAGCTGATGTCCTTTTGTCATTACTGTTAATAAATACGGATTATTTTCAACATATACGATACCTGATTCTGATAATTCGTGCAATTCGTCGGTGCCAGCTTCCCCAAATTTGTGTGCTACTTTTACATTCTTTGGCAATTCTTTTATTAATCCTTCTTTAAAATCACATTCGCTTAATAAGGATGCTGCAAATTCTGAATCTTTTCTATTTAAATAGGTTGCATTGAATAATACTTTAAAGAATGCGGAGTATTGTTTGGCCGAAATATGAAAAAGTTCGCGACTATCCATATTTTTTATACTTAATCCAAGGTCAGTATAGGTTTTATTATAAATATCCATATCCATATATTCGCCTAGTAAATAAGTAGCGTTGTTATCGGAGTTGGCAATCATATAATGCAAAAGTTCTTTTACAGTATATTTTTGCCCAAGCTTAATAGTTTTGGTAGCAATGTTCTGATTTGGCAATTCATCCGAAATTTTATCACAAACTACAGTGCTATTTATCAATCCGGGCTTTTTTTCATTCATTTTTAAATAACAAATTAAAATAGGAACCTTTAAAAGAGAACCAGGTTGAAAAACTTCCTGTGGATTTAGTTCCATCCAATCGCCGAATTTAAAATCTCTTAAATAAACAGAAGCAGTATTTAGCGAACCATCGCTCTCATATTTATTGACAATAGTGTTTATTCCCGATTTTAAGGACGAATATTTTGAAGATTCGGAAGATTCTTCTGCAAATAGGATAGGTTTGGTATATTTATTTCCATTTAAACGAGTAACTATATAGCCACTTTTAAGTTCATTTTCCGAAAGATTATTTTTTTGAAGAACAATAGCAGCATTAGCATCTGAAACTGATTTATTATTAATAAAATAATAAGCGACTATTCCTCCAATTACCATAAAAATGAGCGTAACCAAAACGCTTGTTTGTCTTTTTAACATAATTTGTTTCTTAATACTAAACGTAAATAAAATAAATGTACAAAGTGAGTGATCTTTCAAAAAAAATAATACTATTTGATTTTATTTATTGGTATACTTATTCTGAAAAGTGAATGTTTTCAGTAGTTTTGAAAGAGGTATATTCAACAAATGTAGTAAAATAGCACTATATCATAATTAAATGCAAAGGTATAATAATAAAATCAACTATTTCGTTAAATAAAACTTAATTTTATGTTAATTATCTAACTATTTTTTTTCACTTTTAAATTCATTTTCATTCTATTTTTTAAAACAATATTAACATTTCAATTCGAAACCAAAACAAAATTGTCACTTTAGCTTCTTAAAAATAAAAATAGTACCTTTGCAGCAAATTTCTAACGAATGATCTCAATAAATAAGCTATCAATACATTTTACAGGAACCGATTTGTTTAACGATGTTTCTTTTATTGTCAATGATAAGGACCGCATTGGTTTAGTTGGCAAAAATGGAGCAGGAAAATCGACCTTACTTAAGATTCTTGCCAAACAACTTGAACCCGAAAAGGGCGATATCGTAATGACTACCGACCAAACTGTGGGTTATTTGCCTCAAGAAATGGTGCCTGATAGCAAAAAAACAGTATTCGATGAAGCTCTAACTGCTTTTGAGGAGGCTTTGCATCTTGAAGAACAAATAAAAAAATATACAAATAGCATTTCATCACGTACTGATTACGAAACTGATTCGTATATGAACTTAGTTCATAAATTAACCGATGCCGACGAAAGATTTCGCTTGATTGGTGGCAATACAATGCAGGCTGATACCGAAAAAATATTGCTTGGTTTAGGTTTTAATAAAGCTGATTTCTTTAGATCGATGACCGAATTTAGTAGTGGCTGGCAAATGAGAGTAGAACTTGCAAAAATTCTGTTGCAAAGTCCCGATACTATCCTTTTGGATGAGCCAACTAACCATTTAGATATCGAATCAATACAATGGCTCGAAGGTTTTCTGGTAAATTACCAGGGTGCTGTGGTTTTAGTTTCGCATGATAGGGCATTTTTGGATACTGTTACCAATCGTACTATCGAAATTACTTTGGGTAGGATTAATGATTATAAAACTTCGTACTCCGAATACGTAATTCAGCGCGCTGAACGTAGAGAAAGCCAGATGAATGCCTTTAATAATCAACAAAAACAGATAGAAGATATCGAAAAATTTGTCGATCGTTTCAGATATAAATCAACTAAGGCACGTCAGGTGCAATCAAGGGTTAAATTACTCGAAAAAATGGATATTATCGAGGTGGAAGGTATGGATAAAAGTGCAATACACTTCAAATTTCCACCAGCTCCTCATTCAGGAAAAGTTGTTGTAGAATCACACAACTTGACTAAAAAGTATGATTCAAAAACTATTCTCGATAAAATAAATTTTGCTATTAATAAAGGCGAAAGAATTGCGTTTGTTGGCAAAAATGGTGAAGGAAAAACTACTCTTTCGCGCATTATTGTTGGCGAATTGGCCCATGATGGCGAATGTAAGCTGGGTCATCAGGTAATTATTGGGTATTTTGCCCAAAATCAGGCGGCATTGCTTGATGGTGAGAAAACAGTTTTTGAAACTATCGACGATGTTGCAATAGGTGACATCCGTCCTAAGATACGTGCGATACTTGGCGGCTTTTTATTTGGTGCAGAAGAAATAGATAAGAAAGTAAAAGTGCTTTCGGGTGGCGAAAAATCACGACTTGCGCTTGCTAAATTGTTGCTTACTCCCGTTAATTTGTTGGTACTCGACGAACCTACCAATCATTTGGATATGCAATCAAAAGATATCCTAAAAAATGCTTTACTTCAATTCGAAGGTTCTTTAATAGTGGTGTCTCACGACAGAGATTTCCTCCAAGGTTTGACAGATAAGGTGTTTGAATTCAAAAATAGAGTAATAAAAGAATATATTGGCGACGTTTATGATTTCTTAGAAAACAGAAAAATTGAAGATTTAAAGCAATTAGAAATAAATAATAAAAATAATAATACTTCAAAAGCAAATAATGTTTCTGATAACAAAAATAACTGGGATAAAAAGAGGGAATTTGAAAAAGAAAAGCGCAAAATAACTTCACAAATAGATAAATGTGAAAAGGAAATTAGCCATTGCGAAGAGGAATTAAGCAAGTTTGACGATATTTTGATGAATCCTTCCAAATATGCCGCCGAATTCAAAAAAGATGACATCTATATTAAGTATAATAGTTTGAAACGACAATTAGAAAAGCAAATGTCGCTTTGGGAAGAGCTCAATTTAACATTAGAGGAGTTCGAAAAGAGTACCTAAAGTACTTAAAGTTTTTAGAAAATTATGAATGGGGAATTAGTAATATGCTATATAAAGTTACTTTTTTAAGCATTTATAATTTCATTAAAATTAAAAATTAAAAAAGCCTTTATCAAACAAATGATAAAGGCTTTTATTATAAAAATAAGTGTTAATGCATCACTCATTTCATTCATAATTCATAATTCATAATTCATAATTTATTTTACATAGATACTTAAGGCACTCTTTCCCTAGGTAACTATTATAGGATAAGGCACACTAAATGCGCTTATTCCTGTTGAACTAATAGTGGCGTAGATTACATAAATTTTTACGCCCACTGGTAAGCCATTCATCTTAAATCTACAATTACTATTACCACCTGCTAATTTGTATTCATTCAATAAAGCGTCAGCATCAATAGCATACATTACTATTGTTGATTCAGATTGATGATTTGAAGGAACTGTTATTAATAATTCGCCTGATGTTGATGTATTTTCTAATGAAAATACGGAACTAGTTTTGCCTTTTCCACTTGCATCGTAATATGGCATGTGTAATTTTACGTACATTGTTTCCAATCCGTGGCATTTATAATTAGCATACACTCCCATTTCGTGCAAAGTAGCAAGCATTACTGTATTTGCTGTTTTAAAAGCAACTTTTTGTACTTTATCACCTTCGTCTGCATCTAAATGTGTATCGATTGCAGCTTTTGCTATAGCTCTTAGCTGAATTTCATCTTTAGGTGAATCGCTAAAATCAAGGTTGTCTTCAACTCCTTGTGCTATTTTGTTTAATGTTTCGGCATTATCCAAAGGTCTTTCCCCGGTAAAGTCGATTTGTCCTTTATAAATTGATGTTTCCATTTTATTTGTTATTTAATTTATTAATAAATTAATGTTACTTTTTTTTATTATTTCATTAAGTACTTAATTTGGCCTCGCTATTCTTTAACTTGGCCTCGCTATTCTTTAACTTTGCCTCCCAATTCTTTAACTTAGCCTCGCTATTCTTTAATTTAGCCTCGCTATTCTTTAATTTAGCCTCGCTAATCTTTAACTTTGCCTCGCTAATCCTTAACTTAGCCGCCTTAGTACTTAATTTAATACTACAAACAATACATTTAGCCAATATAAATGCCCAAATAGCTATGCAGCTAAGCAATATATTAAACTAAACTCTAAAAAATCTTTAATAAAATGATAAAACTAATAACGACCAGAAATATTTATGGATTCCCAAACCCTGCTTTCTACAATCGCTATATACAATGGCTGTGCAAATGCCCGTTCACCGAAAGATTAAGTGTGAAGATGTGCAAATTTATATACTCTTTTTTCAATTTTTTATACCCTTTTTTTATCTTCTAATTTTTTTACAAAGATACTAATAATATTAATACAAACTATATTTTTATTTTTTATTTTAATAAAAATAATTTTGCCGATAGTTTTCTGTTTTTTTCTTTTAAAATACTAATAGAATCCCTTAAATTTTTATTATCCTTATCAAGTTCTAAAAAAGAGATAGGTGTTTTATCTAATTTCTGTTGTATTTTATCTATAGATAATTTTAAACCAGTAATTTCTTTAATAAAAGCTTTTCTTTCGGGATCCATTAATCTATTTTTATTAGAAATTTCCTCCGCTTCTATTCTAAAAGCCCTCTTTTTCTTATTAAAATCGTTTTCTCTTTCATTTAATTTGTCAGTCAAAAGCTTCAATTTTTCTTTTTCGCGAGCTATTTTTTCATATGCTCTTACAATTTTATAATTTTCTTCATCTAATAATTTTAATTCTTTCTCTATTTTACGTTTTTCTTCTTTTATATTTTTTAATTGTAATTTAATATCAGCTTCTTGATCAAAATTTTCGGTGTTTTCCATTAGTTTTAAGTTTTAATTAAGAGATAAAATTAACTTTTATCTCTTAATTCTTTTTTAATTTTCACTAATTCTCTATACTCATTTTGCATAGTTACTATTTGCGCTTCATTTTCGTCGTGTATCCTCTGCAAATCTTTATGTTTCTTCTCAATCATCATTCTTTGTCTTTCAAAATTATCTCTTTCTTCATACATTGTTTCATATTCCTTTTTTATAATCTTTCTATCCTTTTCCAAAGCTTTTTTGGTTTCTTCAATTTCTATATACTGGCTTTTAATTCTTATTTTTTGGTTCGAAATTTCTTTCAACTCCTCTTTTATCATATCATAATAATTGTTTTCCTTCTTATATTTTACATAATAAGCAGTCTTTTTATTCTCAAATTTAATAATATCTTGTTCAAAAACTTCTCTTTCCTCCTTCAATTTTTCTCTTTCTTTTTCAATCAATACAAACTGTTCTTTAATGTATGCATCAAAATCAAAATCTCTATTCATTTCCATTCTTTTATTATTATTAAATTAAACATTAAATTATATTAACAAACAAAACACCCTATCTCCTCCCCTATCCTATACTTTTTTTATAACTTTAGGCACTTTAAGTACTCTAGGTACTTTAGGCACTTGCTTTTCTTTTTATATTAGCTTCAATTTTTTAGATATATCCAACATTCTTCTGATAGGTATTTCAGCCTTTGTAATAACATACGAAGGAAGTATAATTTCAGGTTGCTCATTTTCCATGCAAAGATACAACTTTTCTATGGTATTTAGCTTCATATACGGACAATCGTTGCAACTACATGTTTCATCGGTTGGTACAATCAAAAATTCTTTGTCTGGCGAATCTTTTTTCATCTGATGTAAAATGCCAGTTTCAGTTGCAACTATAAATTTTGAAGCATTATTATTTTTTGTAAAAGCAAGCATAGCAGTAGTAGAACCTATATAATCGGCAAGCTCCAATATAGCAGCATCACACTCGGGATGCGCAATCAAAAGGGCATCTGGATTATTAATTTTCATTTCTACTATCTTTTCTTTCGATAATATATTGTGTACTTCGCACACACCATCCCATAAAAGCATGTTTCTATTGGCAATTTTGTTGATATATGCACCCAAATTTTTATCTGGCGCAAATATTATCTTCTCATTTTCGGGCAATGATTTCACTATTTGCACCGCATTTCCGCTTGTACAAATAATATCGGACATCGTTTTAATAGCAGCCGAACAATTAATATAAGAAATGACAGTATGACCAGGATTTTTATCCAAAAAGACCTTAAACCTATCCTCAGGACACGAATCAGCAAGCGAACAACCGGCATTAAGGTCGGGTAACAACACTTTTTTATGTGGATTTAATATTTTAGCGGTTTCTGCCATAAAATGTACCCCCGCAAACACAATAATATCAGCTTCTGTTTTAGCAGCATTTTGTGCCAAGCCCAAGCTATCGCCAATAAAATCGGCTATATCCTGAATTTCTCCCACCTGATAATAGTGAGCTAAAATAACTGCGTTTTTTTCTTGCTTAATTTTTTGTATTTTTGCAATCAAATTCTGATTATTGTTAATATCATTAATCATATTATTATTATTTCTTTTTTTATAATTAAAATCTATATAATATATATAGTGTGTTAATAGTGTTGATAAGTGTTCTTTCAAAGATTTTACATTATTTTATTAACAAGTTATACAAAAGTTTGACTTTAATAAAGTAATTAAAAACAGAACCCTATAAAGTTATAAACATACTGTTAATACTGGTAAAACTTGTTATTAACAGGGGTAAAAAAATGTATAGAAAATGTTAATAAATAAATGTAAAAACATTCAAAATCCTTTTAAATCTAAAATTGTTTATAAGTCATAAAAGTTATCAACTAACAAATGGCAAAATTAGGTATATATTAACAATTGTAATGTTAAAAAAATTAAATAATGACAACCAACAGCTTAAAAACTGAAATAAATTATTTTATAACAATATTACATTAATACTAAATTAAATGAAAAATTATACCTATTTTTGTAAAATAAAAAGATATTAACAATGTATGATAAAACAAAAATAATAGCTATAGGAAGCGATCATGGGGGATACGAATTAAAAGAGTTTCTTGTTGAAAAACTAAAAGAAGCAGGATATCTTTTAAAAGACTATGGTTGTTATAATACTACAAGTATAGATTATCCTGATGTAATACATCCCCTTGCCAACGACATTAATAATAATGTATACCAAAAAGGGATAATAATATGCGGAAGTGGGCAGGGAGTACAAATGACGGCTAATAAATATAAGTATGTAAGAGCAGCTTTATGTTGGAATTTAGAACAAACTTCATTAACACGACAACATAATGACGCAAATGTATTATCTTTGCCGGGTCGATTTATCGAATTTGAGTTAGCATATAAAATTGTAGAAGTATTTTTAAATACAGATTTTGAAGGAGGCAGACATAAAATAAGAGTTGACAAAATTTCTAATTACTAAAGTATGATTTCAGAACACAATAAGAAGTTTTTAATAGATGCAGAGAAAAAATCTTTTGATTTAGAACACCGAAGAAAGATATTTTTCAATATTGGCAAGTACGATGCTGCAGTTATTAACGGTAAAAAGCAGTATAAAGATTTGGAACTTGCCAAAACAAGAGCTGCACATATAAAAAGTAAAGTCATTAACGACCTTGATAAATATTTAGTAGAGTTCGAATTCAACTTTACTAAGCGAGGTGGTAAAGTTATCTGGGCACAAGACGGACATGAAGCTATGAAAGAAGTAATATCTATACTAAAAAAGTATGATGTTAAAGATTTAGTGAAGTCAAAGTCTATGATAACCGAAGAAATTGAACTTAATCATGTAGCAAAGGCCAATAATATTAATTCTGTTGAAACCGATTTAGGAGAATACATCGTACAATTAGCAGATGATAGACCTTATCATATTGTAACTCCTGTAATGCATAAATCAAAAGAAGACATTGCAGAGTTATTTAATGAAAAGTTTAATACACCAAAAGATGCTACTCCAACTGAGATTGCTCATTTTGTAAGAGACCTATTAAGAGAAAAGTTTGTAAATGCTGATGCAGGTATTACAGGATCTAATTTTATAATAGCAGATATAGGTGCAGTATTAGTAACCGAAAACGAAGGCAACGGTGTAATGAGTGTATCTTTTCCAAAAGTACATATAGCTATAGTAGGTATAGAAAAAGTAATTCCTTCGATGATGGATTTAGATTTGTTTTTACCTTTATTAGCTACCCACGGAACCGGCCAAAATCTCACAGCATACAATAGTATTATATCCGGACCTCGCCAAGATAAAGAAGTAGACGGACCAATTGATATGTATGTTGTACTATTAGATAATAGAAGATCTGAGATATTAGCACTAAAAGAACAAAGAAGAGTACTAAGTTGTATCCGTTGCGGAGCATGTTTAAATGGATGCCCTATATATAAGAATGTAGGAGGTCATACTTACGAAACAACTTATAGCGGTCCTATAGGAGCAGTATTATCTCCCCATTTATTAGGAGTAGCCGAATTTAAACACTTAAGTTTTGCTTCATCATTATGCGGAAAGTGTACAGAAGTGTGTCCAGTTAAGATTCCATTGCATGATTTATTACTAGAAAACCGAAATTTTGCAGTAAAAAATGTAAAACCTGCCTTCTTTGAAAAAGCAACTATGTATGGCTGGAAGAAAGTAATGTTGAACCGTTGGATGATGGATACAGGTAGCGCTAATCTGAAGAACAAGGCATTAAAGGTTGTTTTTAGCAAGCTTTGGGGTTCGAGAAGGTCATTACCTGTAGTAAACAACAAAAACTTTCATCAAATTTGGAAAGAAAGAAAGGGAATTTAAGCAAATAGTTTATATATAGATTTTTAGGTAATAGTTTAATTAAGGTGTTATAACCTTGGTTAAACTATTATTTTTTTAAACAAGAAAAAAAGTAAAAAAATATTAACATGTAAATATATTGTTTATCAGTAAAATAAAAAAGTTATTAAAAAAAAGATAAAAAAAAGATGAAAAAAGTTTTGGTAGTTCAAAAAAAGGTAGTA
>CAYRBL010000108.1:0-9476 GCA_964422385.1 uncultured Bacteroides sp. | reverse complement strand
TACAATAACAGGAAGGTCTAAATCAATTTATTCTATTTGGGATAAAATGAAAAAGAAGGAAATCCCTTTCGAAGAAGTTTTCGATTTATTTGCGATACGAATTATTTTAGATACGCCAATTGAGGTTGAAAAAGCAAATTGCTGGAATATTTATACAATAGTAACAGATTTTTATCGTCCGAATCCTGATCGTTTGCGCGATTGGATTTCTATTCCAAAAGCTAATGGTTACGAAGCTTTACATACAACTGTTATGAGTCATTCGGGGAAATGGGTAGAAGTTCAGATACGAACCAAACGAATGGACGAGATTGCAGAAAAAGGATATGCTGCACATTGGAAATATAAGGAAACAACGCAAGGAGAATATGGAATTGATGAATGGTTGGCACGTATTAAAGAAATTTTACAGAATCCTGATTCAAATGCCTTAGATTTCTTAGATGATTTTAAGTTAAATTTATTCTCTGAAGAAATATATGTTTTCACACCTAAAGGTGAAATGAAAACCTTGCCTGCTGGCTCTACAATATTAGATTTTGCATATAATATTCATTCGGATATTGGTAATAGTTGCATAGGTGCAAAGGTTAATCATAAATTAATGCCTGTAAACCATATATTAAAAAGTGGTGACCAGATAGAAATTATTTCTTCTAAAAAACAAAAACCAACTGAAGAATGGTATGATTTGGTAGTTACTGCAAGGGCGAAAACAAGGATTAAAATTGCATTAAAAGAAGATCACAAAGCATACAGGGACCAAGGGAAAGTTATTTTAGAAAAGTTGTTTCAACAAGTACAGTTGGAGTTTACCAAGGCAAATATTAATCTTTTAAAAGAACATTTAGAGATACAAGGTTCAACAGAATTATATTATCAAGCCGCAAATAATAAAATTACATTAAAAGATTTAAAAAGTTTTACTCAGAAAAGCGAAAACGCTAAAGTTGGTATTTTTGATTGGATAAATCCTTTTTCAAAGAAAGGCCCAATTAATCAAATCATATCTTTATCCGAAGGCATTAGAGATTTAATTAAGAGTAAGCCTCAGACTTTAATGTTGGGAGAAAAAAATGAAAATCTCAAGTATAGTACTTCCGATTGTTGCAAGCCTATACCAGGTGACGATGTTATAGGTATTATTATGGAAACAGGCATTAAAGTTCATCGTACAAATTGCCAGGAAGCAATTCAATTAATGTCGACTTATGGCAATAGAATTGTAAAAGCAAAATGGAAAGAAAATGAAGATATCACATTCCTTGCAGGTATAAAAATTAATGGAATAGATAAAAAAGGGATTGTAAAAGAGATTTCGAGGATAATTTCGGAAGACTTGAACTTAAATATTCGCTCTTTTAATTTAGAAAGTAGTGAAGGCGTTTTTGAAGGAATTGTAATGATTTACGTAAATGACACAGAACATTTAAAAGCACTTATGAAAAAGATAAGTTTGATAGATGGTGTTCAAAAAGTACATCGTTTGAGTTAGTTTAATATTTTTTTTGATTAATTTTAATAAACTACCTTCTAATTAAAAAAAAATGCCTACTTTTATGCTGAATTTTAAATCAACTAATGAAATCTAATTTGCCTGACATTTACGAGATTGTAAAAAAACATTTTACAGATCATCTAGAAAATAAAAAACTCAGGAAGACTCCTGAGCGTTTTTTTATTTTAAAAGAGATTTATAAAATGAATGAGCATTTTAATATAGAGACTTTAAGTTTAAAGTTAGCAGAAAATAATTTTATAGTTAGCAAAGCCACTATCTATAATACGTTAGATTTATTACTTGAATGTAAACTTGTAAATAGAATTCAGTTTAAATTAACTGGAAAAATGTATGAGAAATCTTTTTATTTCAAACAGCACGACCATATTTTGGTAATAGATAATAATGAGATTTTAGAGTTTTGTGAGCCTAGAATTGAAGAGATAAAAAAGTCGTTAGAATCACAATTTAATATAAAGATATTTGATCATACTTTAACATTTTATGCTAAGAGGAATGAACAAGTAAAACCGAATCATAAAAAAACAATAAAAAAATAATGGGAAGAATTGATGTATTGCTAGGTTTGCAATGGGGCGATGAAGGCAAAGGAAAGATAGTAGATGTATTGACACCTGAATACGATGTTATCGCTAGGTTTCAAGGAGGACCAAATGCTGGGCATACTTTGGAATTTGATGGTATTAAACACGTTTTACATACAATTCCTTCCGGGATATTTCATTCTAATAAAATAAATGTAATAGGTAATGGTGTTATTATCGACTTAGTTATTTTTAAAAGAGAAGTTGATAAATTAAAGGAAAGAAACGTAGATGCGTCTATAAACTTAAAGATTTCCAAAAAAACGCATCTTATTTTACCTACCCATCGTTTGCTGGATGCAGCTTACGAAAAATCTAAAAAAGATTTGAAAATAGGTTCTACTTTAAAAGGAATTGGACCAACTTATACCGACAAAACTGCTAGAAATGGCGTAAGAGTTGGAGATCTTTTATCAGATAATTTCCTGAATAAATACAATGAATTAAAAAATAAACATCTTAATATTTTAAATCAATTTCAGTTTGATATTGATGAGCATAAATTAGAAGGTTTCTCTTTTAATGAATACGAAGCGCAATGGTTTGCTGCAATTGATTTGATCAAACAATTTGATTTAATTGATAGCGAATATTACATTAATGATTGCTTGAAAGAAAATAAAAAAATATTAGCAGAAGGTGCTCAAGGTACATTGTTGGATGTAGATTTTGGTTCTTATCCTTTTGTAACGTCTTCAAATACTACTACTGCCGGTGTGTGTACTGGTTTAGGAGTTGCTCCAAATAAGATTGGTAAAGTTATTGGTATTTTCAAAGCATATTGTACCAGGGTTGGTAGCGGTCCTTTTCCAACTGAGTTGTTAGATGAAGTTGGCGAACGTATCCGTAAAGAAGGAAATGAATTTGGTTCTACAACTGGTCGTCCACGTCGTTGTGGATGGATGGATGTTCCTGCTTTAAATTATTCGATAATGTTGAATGGTGTAACTGAGCTTATCGTTACTAAAATAGATGTTCTTAATAGTTTTTCTAGCATTAAAATTTGTGACAAATATATCGTCGATGCTATCGAAACTACTAAGATTCCTTTTGATATTAATAAGCAAATCACACCAATATTTATAGAAATTGATGGTTGGCAAAGAAACCTTAATGAAATAAAGACGTATAACGAATTTCCTGAAAAAATAAAAGAGTATGTAAATTATATCGAAAGGTCTGTTAATGTTCCAATATCGGCTATATCAACAGGTCCTGATAGAAATGAAACTGTATTTAGAAACGTTTAATAATAAACTTTTATATTATGAGAATTAAAATTCTGTTTTTTTTAATTTTATTGTCGACAAGTGTTTTTTCACAAAAAATAGATGAAGAACAAGTTCCAAAAGATGTTCTTATTGCTATTGAAACTGTTTATTCAGGTGTAAAAGTAAAATCTTGGGAACTTAAAGATAATAATTATTTTGCTACTGTAAAAGTAGATGGACAAAGTGGAAAAGCTGAGATTACTCCAGAAGGAAAGTGGCTTAACTCTAAATTTAATGTTAGCGAAAAAGAACTTCCTAGTTCAGTTACTACTTATATGTCGGATAATTTTGATGGCTTTAAAATAAAGGTTGCATTATATATCGAGGATAATGAAGAAAAAAATTATTACGAGATAAAGATTCAAAAGAAAGGTATTAGTTCGGGCGACGAATATGAACTTACTTTTGATACTAAAGGTACTTTATTAAATAGTACTGCTCCTGAATCTGCAAAAACAAATAAAAAGAAAGAAGATGATGAAGACAGTAAGCCTGTTAAAAAAGATAAAGTAGCTAAAAAAGATTCTAAATACGAAGACGATGAAGATACTAAAACTGATGACAAACCTGTAAAGAAATCAAAGGTAGCGAAGAAATCTAAAGAAGATAACGAAGATTTAGATCCAGATGCTAGTGTTGCAAAAAGCAAAAGCAAATCTAAAGCTAAAACAAAATCTAAAAAAGATGATGAAGAAGTAGTTGCTGATGACGACAAACCTGTAAAGAAATCTTCAACTGCTAAAAAATCTGCTGCTGCTAATGCTGACAGATCTTCTGCTAACAAAAATAAAAATCAAAAGACAGCATCAAGTTCTAAAGGTAAAAAATCGAAGAATAATGAAGATGGCGAAGAAAGTACTTCACGTGGAGGCACTCCTTCGAACATAAAGAAAGCTTTTGATAAAAAATTCCCAAATAACGAAGAAGCTAAATGGGTTCAGGTAGATTCTAATTATATTGTTACTTTTTTCTTGAGAGATGTTGAGCAAAAAGCTGAATTCAGTCCTGAAGCTAAGCTTGTAGCTACTACTTCTTTTATGGAGCCTAAGAATTTATTCAGACCATTGGAAAATTATTTAGAGAAAAATTATAAAAAATATAAAGTTTTAAGTGCCGAAAAAGTTACGTATGATCGTAATTATGCTAAACTTTTCCCAGAAAAGAAATTGAAAAGTTACTATATGGTAAAAATTTCTGAAAAAGTTAAAGGTAGCAAAAAACCTAAATTAAGTACTATTTATTTCGATAGTAAAGGTACTTTAGATAGAATTGATGAAGGCGATTTTGATGATGACGACGACTCAAAGAAAAAGAAAGATGACGAAGAGTCAGAATAATTACTTCTTTTTTTTTCTAAAATAAAATAAATATCAAAACCCACAGTTATTAATAACTGTGGGTTTTTAATTCAATCAAAATGCATATCAAAAAAGCTATTATTTTTATAAATCTCCTCTTAATGCTTGTTTTTATAAGTAGTTTTACTTCTTTTGCCCAACAAAAATCAAAGATTACTTACCAAGGTGATATTTTAAGAACACATGCTACCGACAAAACAATCACGGTGCTTGTGGGCAATGTTATTTTTAATCACGAAGGGGATTTGTTGTATTGCGATAGCGCTTATTTTCATCAGGAACAAAATAAAATTGATGCTTTTAGCAAGGTTAGGATTAAAATAAGCGATACTTTAAATATATATGGTGATGTTTTGAATTACGATGGAAATACGAAGGTTGCGGAGATTACCAATAATGTGAAGTTGGTAGATAGGCAGTCGACACTTACCACAAATTATCTTAACTATAACAGGGCTACCAATGTGGCAAGTTATTTTAATGGAGGTAAAATTGTGAGTAAGGAAAATGTATTGACAAGTAAAGTTGGATATTATTTTACCAATCAAAAAGAATTCTTTTTTAAGAATGAAGTAGTGCTTGTGAATCCAAAATATACGATTAATTCGGATACTTTGATGTATAATACCAGTTCGGAGGTTGCTTACTTTTATGGTCCAACTAATATTAAGAGTAAAGATAATTTTATTTATTGCGAAAATGGATGGTATAATACCAAAACAGATAAGTCGCAATTTAGTAAAAATGCTTATCTTATAACCAAAAGTCAGTTTTTAAAAGGGGATAGTTTGTATTACGATCGAAAGATTGGCTTTGGAAAAGCGTATAATAATGTAACCTTAATCGACAGTGTTAAAAATGTAATTTTTAAAGGAAATTATATAGAAAATAATGAATTTACCAAGAGATCGTTGATGACCGATAATGCGTTGGCTATTATGATAGATGAAAATAAGGATTCCTTGTTTTTGCACGCCGATACTTTAAGGGCTAAGCACGATACTGCTGATAATGTTGAGTTGATTTTAGCATATCATCATACCAAATTTTACAGAAAAGATATACAAGGAATGTGCGATTCGCTTTCGTATTTTATGAGGGATTCTATTATTACAATGTATTATAATCCTGTGTTGTGGACTGATAAAAACCAATTGATGGGCGACACCATTAAATTAATTGTTGGCAAAGAAGAGATGAAAGCGATGTATTTGTTGAACGCTGCTTTTATTGCTTCCGAGAGCGATACGGGGCAATATAATCAGATAAAGGGTAAAAATATGACAGGTTTGTTTGCTAAAAACGAACTATATAGAGTGGACGTAAAGGGGAATTCGGAGACAATATATTATATGAAAGAGGAGGGGAGCGATGAAATATTAGGGATAAATAAAGCAATTTCGAGTGATTTGCTTATTTTTATTGAGAAAAAAGAGATAAAAACGATTACTTTTATTTCGAAACCTGAAGGGACATTGTTTCCTTTAAACGAATTGGCACCAGCCGAAAGAATCTTAAAAAACTTTGTGTGGAAAGCCGATAAACGACCTTATAAAAGTGAGGATGTTTTTAAATAATTAAAAATTAAAAATTAAAAATTACGAATTACGAATTACGAATTACGATACCTTCTGGATTAGTTTTTAGAAGGTTTTTTTTATTTTATACTAATACTTTTACTCATTAATAATGATTTAACTGTTTTTCAGAGAAAGGTAAAAAAGTATAAATGCACGTCCGAAGGAATATGTCGAGCATAAATATTTCTTTTTCCTATACATTTTCCTTTGGACGAACAAAAAACTTTCTGAATGTTCTTCTGAAAGAAAATGTCGTACATTCATAAACTTTATTGCACGTCCGAAGGAAAATGACTTACATTCATAAACTTTAATGCACGTCCGAAGGGAAAATGTTGTACATTCATAAACTTTAATGTTCGTCCGAAGGAAAATGTTGTACATTCATAAACCTGAATGCTCGTCTGAAGGAAAATGTTGTATCTTCATAAAGTTTTATGCCTGTCCGAAGGAAAATGTTGTACATTCATAAATTTATATATTATAGTATTTTTGCAATATGCGTATATGTTGACATTTATAAATCAAATGAAGCTTTTTTTTGAAAGAAACAGAAATATATATGTTAAAAAAAGGATGGATTGAAGAAAAAAAAGTATCTTTGTTGTGCCTTTTTAATACTAAATAATGACAATTAAAGAAAATAGCAGCGCATTAAAAAAAGAAATACTCATAGTGCTAATTGTGTTTAGCTCAATAGCTGTGTGGTTTGTAAATCTCCCAATAGTTGTAAGTCTCATTTATATTATAATAAGTAGTATTGTTTTTGTTTTTTTATTTTTTAGAAAAATTGAATTTATTCTAAAGATAAATACCATTGAAATTAAAATGTCATTGTTTGGGAAAGTTTACGAGAAATATTATTACGTTTTTAAGTCGATAAATGTTAAAGGCAATGCTATTTTGTTTATGAAAAATAATGAAGAATTAGTAAAAATAGATAGCGGAAAGGCTGATGGCAAAAATAAACTTGATGCGCTAAAAGTTACTTTCAACAATAAAAAGTATAAGATGGGAAACAGAAAAAATGCTCAGAAAATGTATGAAAATATAGAAGAGTTTTACAACCTAAAGCGTATTTTTGGTTCAAATGGTTGATTATTTTTTATATAATAATATTGATAAAATAATAGATGTAATAACCCTAGCATTTATGCTTGGGAGTAATCAAATGTAAAATATTAGGGGATTTATCCCTGATATATAAATTAAAAAAGGTCAGGGATAAATCCCAAAACAAATTCATAGTACAAACCCCTAGCATAAATGCTAGGGTTAATAGATTAAAAAGAAAAATTTAGTACTTTTGCAGAATTAAATATTTTTAAAAAATGAAGAAAATAATTTTTTATTTGTTGCTAGCCATCATAGGTTTTTCGTCTTGTAATAATAATACGATTTATAAAAAACGTCACGAATTTAAAGACTATACCTGGAATAGGTTTGACTCATTGCTATTCGAAACAAAAATAAAAGATCCGCAACAACAGTACAATGTTTATTTAACGTTGAGGTATATTACGCAATATCCAAATGATTTTTTGAAAGTAAATTTCACCATAACTTCTCCCTCTGGTGATGAAAGAACATCTATGCATAGTTTTAAAATTAGAGATAAAGATGGTAAACTACAAGGCGATGTAGCTGGCGATATTTATGATTTAAAATTAAGAGTAAAAGAAAATATGAGTTTCAATACCGAAGGTAATTTCAAATTTCAAATAGATAATTTGATGGATCATTTCGATACTCCCGGCCTTATGGATATGGGGATTATCATAGAAAAAGCAAATTAATAAATACAAAATAGCAACACTTGAAAGCCGATCCTAAACATATAGATTACCTTAAAACAATACTGAAAACATTGCCTGATAAGCCAGGAATCTATCAGTATTTTGACGAAAAAGGGACAATAATTTATATAGGGAAAGCCAAAAATCTTAAGAAAAGAGTTTCTTCTTATTTTAATAAAGATGTATTCGAAAACGGTAAGGTAGGAGTTCTTGTTAAGAAGATTGCAGATATTAAATTTGTAATTGTAGATACAGAACTGGATGCACTTTTATTAGAAAACAATCTTATAAAAAAATATCAGCCACGTTACAATGTAATGTTGAAGGATGATAAAACCTATCCCTGGATTTGTATAAAAAATGAACCTTTCCCTCGAATTATTTCTACAAGGAATGTCATTAAAGATGGTTCAACTTATTTTGGGCCTTATGCTTCGGTGAAGATGATGAATACGTTGCTGGAACTAATTAAACAATTGTATCCATTGCGAAATTGCAACCTAAATTTAAACAAAAATAATATTGATTCGAATAAATATAAGGTTTGTTTAGAATATCATATTAAAAATTGTAAAGGACCTTGCGAAGGATTTCAAAGCGAAGAGGAATATATGCAGATGATTTATGAAGCAAAAGAAATTATAAAAGGAAATATTGCAACAGTTTTAAAACAATTGAGAGTTGTAATGATGCAGTTTGCTTCCTCTTTAGAATTTGAAAAAGCACAAATTTGCAAAGAAAAAATAGAACAACTCGAAAAGTATAAGAGTAAATCAACAATCGTAAATCCTTCGATAGATAATGTGGATGTTTTCTCAATAGTTACCGATGAAAACTTTGGGTATGTAAATTTCCTAAAAGTAATGAACGGAGCAATAGTACAGGCGCATACTATTGAAATGAAAAAGAAGTTGGACGAATCTCAAGAAGAATTATTAGCATTGGCAATTGTTGATTTAAGGCAAAGATTCGATAGTAATTCCAAAGAAATAATACTACCATTTAAGTTGGATATAGGTTTTGAAAATACTTCGGTAACGATACCACAAAGAGGAGATAAAAAACAATTACTCGAATTATCTGAACGAAATGCGAAGTATTATAAACTAGAAAAACAAAAGCAAAAAGACCTCGTTGATCCCGATAGACATTCCAAAAGAATCTTAAATCAGATGATGAAAGATCTTCATTTGAACGAAGCCCCTGTGCATATCGAATGTTTTGATAATTCAAATATACAAGGTGCTTATCCGGTCTCTGCAATGGTAGTTTTTAAAGACGCAAAGCCGGATAAAAAAGAATATCGTCATTTTAATATCAAAACTGTAGAGGGTCCTAATGATTTTGCTTCTATGGAAGAGGTAA
>CAYRBL010000107.1:0-9523 GCA_964422385.1 uncultured Bacteroides sp. | reverse complement strand
ACAATCTAAATTATATTTTTTTAACTTCAAAACTTTTATCACTCTTACAACTTAAAGTGCCTTAAGTGCCTAAAGTACTTAAAGTGCCTTAAGTTTTTTATTTTTTACAAAAATATTTTTTAAATCTTTATTATTTACATTATTTTTTAACTTCAAAACTTTTCCCACTCTTACAACTTAAGGCACTTTAAGTACTTTAGGCACTTAAGGCACTCTTTTTCTTTTATTGCTTTATAAATTTCTTTACAGATTTGTTAATCCCATTAGATATTTCTATGAAATATATTCCAGATTTGAGTTCGCTAGTATTTAAATCAAATTGGGTACCACTGAAATTTTTTGCAAAGGTAATATCTTTTCCCATAATATCAACTACCTTAAGCGAATAATTTTTAATATTTTTAATAAAATTAATCTTCAACACCTCATTACACGGATTAGGACCTATAGAAAAACTAGGTGTATCAGCTACCGAAATCTCATGTATAATGCTGCCTATACTATTAATAATATAGTTGTTAGGATCGACTACCACACCAAAAATTTGTTTATTCAAAACAAAAGAATATGCCTGATTATTCTGACCCATATAAAACTTTATAATAGTGTCGCCTGTAGTAGTTTGAAATTTATATTCAATATTTCCCTTAAACAAAGGAGTAGCCGCCGCCGACCCAGTTTGATTGACATTAAAATTTACAGTATCGTTTTTCTGAGTCCACACAACAGTATATTTAGGATAGCCTTCACCATATATCCATTCATTAAAGAAATCACTAAAGTTTTGCCCGGAATATTGTTCAGTTATGGCTTCAAAATCAGCTGTAGTAGCTACACTGTCTTTAAACTTAGTTTGAAATTGTTTTAAAATGGTAAAAAAGATACTATCATTACCAATTTCAAACCTTAGATTATGCAAAACTGCTGCACCTTTATGATAAGATAAACGTCCATCAAAAATACGATTGTCCGAAATAGCCTGAGTAGGAGGTATGTAGGTACTACCATCAGGAGCTGTCATCACGTCAGTTTGAAATGCCACTATACGATTAGTTTCCTCTTGTTTTCCTCTAAAATGTTTCCCAACGAGTATCTCAGCATAAGAAGCAAAACTCTCGTTTATCCAGATATCGCTCCAGGTTGCACAAGTAACATTATCGCCAAACCATTGATGCGCCAACTCATGGCTAACTAAATAGAAATCAAAACCACCCAAGGTCGTCATCGTTTGATGTTCCATACCACCACCAAGCGGAGTGAGGCAATGTCCATATTTCTCCTTCATAAAAGGATATAACCCAAACACAGTAGAAAAATATTCAATAAAATCGCGAGTACTATCTATCTGCGGTTTATTTTGAGTTAAGGTAGTGCCATCATTATACACATAATTCTGTATCAAAAGTGAATCGGTAGTTCCTGCCGGATGTGCATAAATTGAATAATCAAGATACTTGGCAACAGCCACAGATATCAAATAATAATCGATTTTATACCTCGTTTTCCACTCGTATCTCACCTTATTATTTGGCAAAGAAACAACATTAGTAAGCAAGCCTTCTGAGCCAACTTTATTTTGATTGTCCGTAGTAACAAATACATACGCGCTGTCAATTTTATCTTTTAGCGATTGTTTCACGGGAAACCATTCACTCGCAGCAAAGGATTCAGACAGTGTCCAGGTGATATCACTAACAGAACTAATACCCGAAAAAAACGAACCATTATTGGTATTACAAGTTCCATGATAAAACACTTGCGATGTTAAATTTGCTCCATTATTTAATGCCGCAGTAGGAACAAATGTTTGCCATCCTACTCTATAATACGTCCTCTTTTGATTATTTATTTTAATAGAATCGATAATTAAAGCTGAGTTTAATTCAAACACAAAGGTATCTAGAACTGCTGCTACTACCTTAGCATTCATCAATACATTACCTGCTACATCAACATTGTTGCGCTCAACATCAATATCAAGCTTATAAAACTTAACATCGTATTTATCCATTAGTGGTGATTGCACCACATAAATATCAGTATTCTTATTAAAACGTTTATGCTCTTGTTTATTTTCAATACTGTTTTCTCCAACTCGCTGAGAATACATTAGATTACATAAGGTAATAGCAAATATAAATAATATTATTCTTTTCATTATTATAATTATTTTTAAAATATTTAGTTATGTATTTTTAGAATATTCTCTATAAATACGTTACAAAATTACTAAAAAACTTATAGTAACAACCTACTTTATTATTAATAATATAAAAAAAAGTATATTAATGATAATAAAGTTTTACTTTTGCAAAATAATTTAATTTTAAATACAAATAAATATATTAAGTAATGAAAAAATTATTCTCATTTATCCTGATCGCTGTATTTGCATACTCAGTTAGCTCTTACGCACAGGATACCACAGCTAAAAAACCAGAAGGTTACAAATTTAAAGTTGACAAACAACTAGCTACTACATCATGCAAAAACCAAGCAAGCAGCGGTACCTGCTGGAGTTTTTCTACAATTGCATTCTTTGAGTCAGAATTAATACGTATGGGCAAAGGCGAATACGACCTTTCGGATATGTTCTGCGTTAGACATGCTTACGCCGATAAAGCTGAGAAATTTGTTCGTATGCACGGTGCTATAGGTTTTGGCGGTGGCGGTGCTGCACATGATGTAATTGATGTAATTACAAAATATGGTATGGTACCTGAAGAAGTTTACCAAGGACTAAATTATGGCGAAAAACTACATAAACATGGCGAATTAGATGCAGTTTTAAAAGCATACATAAAAGTAATTGCTGATGACAACAACAAATCAATTTCTACTGCTTGGTTGGCTGGTTTCAATGGTATTTTGGATGCTTATTTAGGAAAACTTCCTGAAACATTTACCTATAAAGGAAAAACATTTACACCAAAATCTTTTGGTGAAGAATTAGGTTTAAAAGCTGAGAATTATGTTGAGTTTTCATCTTACACTCACCATCCTTTCTATACAAAATTTATCATAGAAGTTCCAGATAACTGGGCTTGGGGTGAAGTACATAACGTACCTTTAGATGAAATGATGAAAGTGATTGACAACTCAATAGAAAACGGTTATACTGTAGCTTGGGGTGCTGATGTAAGCGAAAAAGGTTTCTCTTGGAGAAATGGTGTTGCAGTAGTTCCAGATGAAGATAAAGCAGATCTTACAGGTTCGGAAAGAGAAAAATGGGAAAAACTTTCAGAAAGAGAAAGACAAGCACAATTGTATACTTTCGATAAACCTGTAAAAGAAAAAGTAATTACTCAACAAATGCGTCAATTTGCTTTTGATACCTATACAACTACTGATGATCACGGTATGCAGATTTGCGGTATAGCTCACGATCAATACGGTAACAAGTATTATATCATTAAAAACTCTTGGGGATTCGAAAACAAATATCAAGGATTCTTCTACGCTTCTGAAGCTTTTGTAAGATTCAAAACTATGGATATTATGGTTCATAAAGATGCAGTTCCAAAAGACATTAAAAAGAAATCAGGTTTATAAGACCATTATTTCTAAATAATCTTAAAAAAAGGTATGGATGCAAATCTATACCTTTTTTTATTATACATTTGCAAATAAAAAATCATACAACAATGAAAAAACTGATTATTATTCTTTCTTTTTGCCTGTTTACGCTTACAGTATTTAGTCAGGCTGATATTAAAATATGTACTTTTAACATCCGTAATAGCGCTTCCGACGATGGCATTAACAATTGGAATACACGTAAAACAATTATCTCGGCATTTTTAAAGAAAGAAGAAAATGATATTATCTGTTTTCAGGAAGTTTTGACAAATCAACTAGAGTTTTTAACAAGAGATTTGAAGAACTATATGTATTATGGTGTGGGCAGAAATGATGGTAAAACAAAGGGAGAATATGCACCTATTTTTTACAATAAAAACAGGTTTACCTTGCTAACGTCTAAAACTATTTGGCTCTCTCCTACTCCTTCGGTTGCCGGTAGCGTTGGCTGGGATGCTTCCACACAACGCATTGCTACGTTTGCTTATCTTTATGACCGTACTGATAATATAAATATATTGGTTGTAAACACACATCTTGATCACATCGGAACAACTGCCCGAAGTGAGGGTGTTAAACTTATTTTAAAAACAATAAAGCAATATAATATCTCAGGAAAAACTATACTTACAGGAGATTTTAACAGTAGTCCATCGGAAGAAGCTTATCAAATTGCAGCAGGGAAATGGAAGAATATACAACGTTTGTATGATGCCAGAGAAAATGCAACTAAAAAAGCAATGGGTGCTAAGCAATCCTTTACAGGGTACGGCACACAGCAAGGTGAGTATATTATTGATCATATATTTTATGATAATAATTTTAAAGCAGTAAAATATACTATTAATGAGGTTAAAGATGGTGATGTTTACATCTCCGATCACTATCCTGTAACTGCTATTTTAACTCAGGTTTTCGAACCTGCTAAGAACGATTTCGGGATTCAGGAGCTTGCTTCTGGCCTAACTTCTCCTTATGTTAAAGATAATTCTATTGTTTTTAATGATAAAAAAAAGATAACAATACAATGTGATGCTGATGATGTTCAGTTGTATTATACTTTGGATAATACTACACCAACCACAAAAGATAAACTTTATAGCAAAGCTTTTTTTATTGATAAGTCGAGTGTTTTAAATATTAAAGCCTTCAATAAAGCTAAAGACACCAGCTTTACTACCACCTATAATTTCTATAAAGCTATCGTAAATTCTGACTCTAAAAAATCTATTTTAGTAAAACTAAATACCTTACCAAGTCATAAATATGAATACAATCCAGAAACATTGTGTGATGGTAAAATTGCTGAAGCTGGCTCCTTCGAAAACTGGATGGGTTTTGATGGTACTGATATGGATGTGAATTTACAAAACTATGATATTTCAATCATTAAAGCAATACATCTTCGCTTCTTGCAAAAGGCAAATTCTTGGATTTTTCCTCCCGAATCTGTAACTATTTCTATTTCTAATAATGGAAAAGACTATACAGATATCAAAACAATTAAACTTGATAATAATATTAATAAAAATGATCCTGAAAGTATCGTTAATGTGGATGTTTTGATCAAACAAAAAGCTAAATATATCAGGATTTATGCCAAAAATTATGGAGGCCTTCCCGAATGGCACGAAAGTAAGGGTAAACCTGCCTGGATTTTCACTGACGAAATAGTTTTGGAAATGGAATAAGTCAGCATTTTTAACCGTTAACTTGACTGCACAAACCGTAAACTGATTTCTAAGTAAATAGTTTGCCAAAAACTTGCATTCAGCTTAATTCCGTAGTAATTTTACTTCATAATTAATATAATTAATAACAAAATAATTAAAAAAAATGAAGAAAATTTTACTAAGCCTAATTCTGGTAAGCAGCTTACTGGTAGGCGCAATTGCTCAAACAGGCTCCCTCAGAGGTAGGGTTATCGATGGTGATTCGAAGGAAAGTATTCCTGGAGCCAATGTTTACGTTATGATTGGGAATACTCCCTTTACTACCCGTACAGACGAAAACGGTTATTACTACTTACGCAGTTTGAATTCAGGCACCTACACCGTTCACGTTAGTTTTACAGGTTACAATGAATGTATTTTAAAAAACATTCCTGTAAATATGAATAAAACTACTGAAATGGAGGATGCTTTGTTAACTTATGGTGTAAATCTTCCACCAACTGTAATTACTGATTATTATGATAAACTTATCGACAACGACCCAGTTATTGCAGTTATCAGGGCTAAAGAATTCGAAAAACTTCCTGAAAGAAGAAGTATTCCTGATGTTATCAGAGCTATTACACCTGGTGCTTATGTTAGCGAAGATGGCAAACAAGTTGTTTTCAGAGGCTCCAGAGATGGTGGGGTTGTGTATTATGTAGATGGAGTTAAACAAAGAAGTAGCAAAACAGGTGTTCCAAGCACAGCCATTGCAAGTATGATGGTGTATATGGGCGGTGTGCCTGCTAAATATGGCGATTTTGATGGGGGAGTTGTTGTTATCGAAACCAAAAGTTATTTTGATGTAGAAGCTAGTAGAAACTAGTATCAGCAGAGATTTTTCGATTTATTTAACACTTTAATAATTTTAATTATGAGAAGAATCCTTTACATAAGTTTGTTGATTTTGGTAGCAATGGTATGCCAGGGACAAGTGATAACCTTAAGTGGTTATGTTACAGATGCAGAAACAGGCCTCGCCCTGAAAGATATAAATATTAAACCCGATTGCATATCTTCATCCACTTCAACAAACGCTAATGGATTCTTCTCTATTAAAATTAATCAAGATAAGTGCGAGATTACTTTCTCGCACATTTCTTATGATTCATACACATTTCATTATTCTATTAGTAAAAAGAATAAAGATGTTAATATTAAATTAAAACCAAAAACTCATTTGTTGGGTAGCATCGAGATTAATTCAGAAAAGATAGTAAGTATTACCAAAAATCTTCCTGTTTATGTAAAAGATTATGCTATTTTGAATAATAAAATTCTTTTGTTAACCTATTTTCACAAGAAAACTTATGATGCAAGATTAATGCTGGTTGACCAGAATGCAAATATTATTTCTGAGAAACGCGTTTTAAAGCCCGACAAGCTATTTAAAGATTGTTTTGGAGAAATATATCTTATTACAGATAATAATGCGTCAAAGCTCGATATAAAGTTGAAAGAAATAGCCATAAAAGAATACTTCACCAAAAAGGATTTTGATCAATCTTATGGTTTTTTTGATTTTGCTATTAATAATAAGGTTTATTTTAGTACTTATCATTATAAGTTTTTTATTATTAAATATCATTTTATTGATTTGGATGATGAATCTTATGCTGTAAATAATATTATTACTATAAAAGATCAAAAGAAAATTGACGAATTCGAACGCGACTTTAATTTCTTTTATTATGCCAAAAGAGCCTCTTCTTATGGTATGTCGGTAACTTCTATTTACAACAATCTTGATGTGTTAAGGGCGACTCAACCTTTGGATTGGGAAGATATAAAAGGGAGATATTCTCCTTTGAAAGCTCCGTTTTGCAATGTAAACGACACTATTTGTATTTTTAATTCTACTACAGATAGCATGGAATTATATACCGAATATGGTAAGAAAATAAAGAATGTACCAGCAAAATTTCTAAAAGATAAAAATTATAAAAGCATTATCCGCGACGAAGAAGCGCATAAAGTTTATGCCCTATATAAAACCAATAATATCTATTCGCTTAACGAAATTAATATTAATACCTGCGAAACCAAATCACAACAAATTATCCCCGGATATGCCTTTATTGAAAACATAAAAGTGTCGAAAAACGAAGTGTTTTTTCTTTACAAAAAGAATATTAATGAGGAATACAAACAGCTTTATAGAATGCCGCTGGAGTAATTAAGGCTTTTAGCTCTTTATACTTTTAGACTATTAGGAATAATAAAATTTTAATAAATTCTACAAATCAAATTCCGCCCCTCTCAGGGGAGGTTAGGTGGGGTTTTTCAGGAATACAAACAGCTTTATCGGATGTCTCTGGAATAATTTAGAGTTTAGAATTA
The DNA here is from genome assembly GCA_964422385.1 of uncultured Bacteroides sp. GTDB lineage: Bacteria > Bacteroidota > Bacteroidia > Bacteroidales > JACABE01 > JBAXLO01. The sequence goes on along the minus strand of CAYRBL010000107.1, from coordinate 1,889 downwards.
ATAATTAGTAATATTTTAGTTCAAGAATACAACAAATTACAAAAATAAAGCTCATCGTAAAGAATAACAAAATATCAGGTTTAGCATAAATTCTTCTTGCTTTTCTTAATCGGCAACGTTTCTTTATGCAAAAGCAACGTATGCTATTTAGAAAAATACCTGTTTAAGGCATAAAGCAGGTAGGTTTAGCTACCATTCCATGTATGAAAACTGTCATTTTGTAAAGTATTTTGGCTTTAAATTGCATTTTTTTACTTATTCCACGCTTTTTTTGGCTCGAGCAACATGGTAATTTATAAAAACTGCGTTGCTTATTTCAAAAAGCAGTGTTACTTATTTAAATTAGTTATAATAAAAAAGAAGTGAAGCAATCATAAAATAAAAATTGCTCCACTTCAATTGCAGTAAATGATATAAAAATATATTACTGATTATTTTCTCTTATGGCTTTTTTTTACCACGAAGAGCAATATTTACCAGACTCCCTCTTTTCTGATGAATAATAATTGAAAGTTGATCTTTTTCTCCCATATAACTGCTAACACCATTTGCAATTGCACTTGCATTAGTGTATCTAGCATCACGGGCTTCATTTACTTTTTTATTCTGATCCATCCAAATTTTCTTGTACCCTGCACTTTTACCTAATTCGTCTAAGTATTTTTTATCCAAAACTTTTTGTTTAGCGATGTTTCCATTTACATCAAAAACAATATCTAGACTATGAGCTAGTATATCAGCTTTGCTTTCTGTTAGAGTACCTAACATCCAATCCGAAAATTCGTCTTTAATACTATGAGTTGTTGCCATTTTATTTAAATTTTTAAGTTTGTAATTACTTTTTTTGTTGTTTTAAAAAATATTCTTTTTTAAACGATTCAAAAAAACTTTTCAAACGGCTTCTGCATTTTTCTAGGATGGTAAGCGGAGTTTTAGAGTTCCCTTAAAGGGTTTTTATCTGTTTATATCAATTTTATTTTTCTAAATCTTCTACATATATAGTAAATACTAATAATTCGGTAAAATTAGTTTATTAATTTGGATTTCGTCTTATTTATTTAATTTGTTTTGTTAATTTTTTGTTAAATGTGTTTATGACAGTTTAAAATCAAAATAAAGAATTAATATATAAGTTTAAATAATAATATTTATAAATTAAAACCAAATTTAATTATTTACTAATGATTAAAATCACAAAAATTCTTCTATTTTCAATATACATTTTTTCTTATATAAATAGTAATGCACAATCAAACTTTTATTCCACCTTAGCAGATTCTGCACTTACCTTAACTAAACAAATTGTATATTATGATCCAGCATATTTTACAATAAAATACCCAAAAGGAGATGTGCCCTCAGATAGGGGAGTCTGTACTGATGTAATTATTAGAGCCTACCGAAAACTAGGAATTGACTTACAAAAAGAAGTACACGAAGATATGCAGGCAAACTTTGATAAATACCCTAAGAAATGGGGCATAAAACATACCGATAAAAACATAGATCATCGTAGAGTTCCCAATCTTATGGTATTTTTTACAAGGCATGGAGTAGAAAAAACAATTACTACAAACCCTAAAGATTATAAACCCGGAGATATCGTTTGTTGGGATTTAGCAGGTGGAGTTACCCATATTGGCATAGTAGTTAACAAAAAATCATATGATGGTAAAAGATATTTATTGGTTCATAATATTGGTGGTGGCCAAGTAATAGAAGATTGTTTATTTTCTTATAAAATAATAGGACATTATAAATATCAGAAGTAACATAGCTTTAAGTCCTTCCTTGGTTTCTAATCGAAGTCGAAGTATTGAAAAGGATTTAGGTAATTTCAGGGCAAAAAAAAACCCCACTATTATAGTGAGGTTTTAATAAAAGATTGG
>CAYRBL010000106.1:7842-9529 GCA_964422385.1 uncultured Bacteroides sp. | reverse complement strand
GACCAATTAATATAATATTTATAAGTATCAGCATTCTTAGTAAGTTGTATAGCCTTCTGACTACCATCCTGAGCAGTTATATAAATTTCATCCTCGCCAGTAGCATCTGAAATATAAGCAATATATTTCCCATCAGGCGACCAAGCAACATTACGCTCGTGCACTCCTGAAGTCTGCGTAAGATTTTTTGTGATGCCAGTCTTCGCAGGAACAGTCCAAACATCACCTCGAGCACCAAAAGCAACACGCTTGCCATCAGGAGCTATAGAAGAAGTATTGATATTGCGTGAAGCATCTTTCATCTGGGTACGACCGGTTACAAAATCGTCGGCAATACGAATATTAACCTTGTTATACTTCTCTGTAGCCAAGTCGAAAATAAAAATATAGCCACTATTTTCAAAAATAATAGCATCGTCGCCCAAAGAAGGGAACTTAATGTCATAATCAGTGAAATTAGTAAGTTTTCGGGTAAGTTTTGTAGTAATATTATACACAAATAAATTCATGGTACGATCCCTATCAGAAAGAAAATAGATGTTATCACCTTTCCACATAGGCTGAATATCTTGCGCAAGATTGTTGGTAATATTCTCAATCTTCTTAGTTTTGAAATCATATATCCAAACATCATCAGCCATACCCCCTTTATAGTACTTCCATGTACGGAATTCTCTGAAAACACGGTTGTATGCAAGCTTACTTTTATCGGGCGAATAGCTACAGAAACCACCAACAGGCAAAGGCAACTCTTCAGAAAGACCGCCATTGGTTTTGGCAACAAACAACTGTCCTTTAAAATCATTAAAACTTTGCTTACGCGAACGAAAGACAATGCTATTATTGTCCCTCCAGGTCATTACGATATTATTTGGCCCCATACGATCCGAAATATCATCTCTACCTAAAGTAGCTGTAAAAGTTAATCTTTTAGGAACACCACCCTCGGCAGGCATCAAATAAACTTCGGTATTGCCGTCATATTGGGCAGTAAAAGCTATCTGTTTTCCATCAGGAGAGAACTTAGAGAACATCTCGTAACCATTGTCATTAGTAAGCTTGCGAGCCAAACCACCGCTACGATCAACGGTATATAAATCGCCGGCATAGCTAAAAACAATTTTGTTTCCACTAATTGTAGGGAAACGCATCAGTCGACCTTCGTCCTGTGCAGACAATCTTAAAGCGACTGTAATTAATAAGAAAATTGTTAAAAAAATCTTTTTCATAGATAAATATTTAATGTTATTTTTGCATGTTTTAAAATAAGCTACAATTTTACAACAATTATTTTGATTGGTATTATTTATTAAGATAAATTAAGTTTTTATATCTTCGGAACAATATCAAAAAAGCATTGTTTGAATACTATTATATTTTAAAAAAAAATAAGACGAGTAATTAATAAGAGAAGTTACAAATAATAAATAACATTTAATTTATATCTAAAAAAGCTTAGCATTAAAATCAAATTGAACATTTATTGAATAGCATTTATGGAAGCAACTAATAAAAACGGGAACATTACTGTAATCAACTTAAACGACGAGCATAACTCTTCTGTAATAACTTTCATGTTATTTAATCTTCTTAGAGAAAAACAAGACAAGAAAGTTAATTTAATTAATGCATATTTTAATAATAGTTTTGTAAAAGAGGATGCCGATGACATGACTTGCCAAATTGT
>CAYRBL010000106.1:0-7742 GCA_964422385.1 uncultured Bacteroides sp. | reverse complement strand
CAATAGATGATGAAATGCAAGCACTACTTTACTTTATTCATAAGCAAAATAAGAAAGCTATTTATCTAAAGAAAGTTTCGACGGATGTAACTTATAATATGCCTGGTTTTTTAGTTGTTGATGAAATGCATTATTATAATGATAACTTCGAACAAGCAGATGAGAAACATTTGAACAAAGAATTTAAAAGAATCCTTAAGACTATAAAAAATTAACTCTGTTAATAATTAAAATTATTAACAGAGTTATTATATAAAATAAAAGACTTATATTTTTAAAGACACCTATATATATATAGTATAGCTTACACCATTTACTGTAACTGTTGCGTTATTATCACAAGTTCCGCTTCCAAAATCAATAGTTAGTGTTGGTTTATTTGACCTAACAATATCAACAACACCACTTACAATATTAGGACAAATCATTTCTTTTTTAAGAGGAGTTGTAATGGTTTTGGTATATGCAGTTCCATTTAATCTTGTACCATTCGAACTACCAGTAATAAGATAAACATCATCAATCCACGTTGGAGTATTATGACCAGCTATCCATTCGGTAGTAATATTGCAAGCCCAGTTAATAGTTCCTGCATTATTTGCAAGTATTATACTTGCATTTGATACAGTATAAGTAATGGTATAATTGCCAGCATTATTTTTGCCATTATTAACCCTAGTTCTAGTACCTAAAACTTGATTATCGTTTACAAAATAATTGGTAAAAGTAGTAGAATGATAAGAACCGGAATCTCTATAATGACCGCTAAAAGAAAAAGTAATGATCCCTCTTCTGGTTTTATTATCGCTGCATAAACAATTGGTAGCACCAAAATCGATAGTTAAAACATGAGGAATAGAAATAGTATCGAGTGTTAAAGTAGCGCAAGAACCAATAATTCCACCACCAGTTTTTGTACCAGTAGTTTTAGTTGTATAAGCTTCGTCCGACATTTGATTTATATTGTCGAAAATTTGTTGAGCTAAAGCATCATCTTTAGCTGAAGAATAATCTGAGTCAAGAGCATCCTTCTTGCAACTTGTGAAATAAAAACCAATAGTTACAAGAACTACAAATAAAAGGATAATTTTTGTTTTCATATTATTTAAAATATTAATTTAGGATTAGATAAATAAATCAGAAAAAGGTTTAATTATATTTTATTATATTCAGTAACTTCAAGTTTAAAACCTGTTCCATGAATATTAGTAATAGATATTCGAGGATCTTCTTTTAAATACTTTCTTAGTTTAGTAATAAATACATCCATACTTCTGCCTATAAAATAATCATCGTCGCCCCATATTGCTTTCAATGCGGTTTCGCGTTTTAAGATTACATTTCTGCTTTCACAAAGTAATTTTAATAAATCAGCTTCTTTACGAGTAAGACTATATTTACTTTCTGCTGAAGTAAGCGACATATTAGAATAATCAAATTCAAAGATTCCTATCTGATATACCTCTAGTTTATCCTGGAGGGAAAGTCTATCTTTAACCATGCATCTTTTTAAGATAACATCAATTCTTAAACTCAACTCTTCGGTACTAAAAGGTTTTGTTATGTAATCGTCACAACCAGATTTAAATCCTTTTATGCGATCTTCACTTAACGACTTTGCAGTAAGAAAAACGATTGGAATAAATTCGTTTATTATTCTAATATCTTCTGCTAACGAAAAGCCATCCTTTTTAGGAAGCATTACATCGAGAATACATAAATCAAAATGAGTAGATTTAAATGTATTTAATCCATGTACTCCGTCTTTGCATAACACTGTTTCGTATGTTAGCATCTCAAGATAATCTACCAAAACCAAGCTTAAGTTGGGATCATCTTCTACTAGTAAAATCTTGGCTTTATATTTCTGCATTTTCTATGTTTGTATTTAAATTGTGATTATACGGAAAAAAGAGTTCAAATGTTGTACCTTTTTTTATTTCGCTTTTTAGTTTTATTTTCCCACCATGAGCATCTACCATTGTTTTAACATAATACAAACCTAAACCAAACCCTTTTGCATTATGAATATTTCCAGTTGGAACCCTATATAATTTCTTAAATATATATTTTTGGTTCTCCTGACTTATACCAATTCCTTTATCTTCGATTATTAACAAAACACCGTTAGTAGAACTCCTAGATGATATTATTATTGTGGGATAATCATAAGAATATTTAACAGCGTTGTCGATAAGATTAATAATTATATGATAAATATGATTAGGATCGGCATATATATGATGTGGCTCTGCTTTTAGGCTACTAGTTAAACTTCCTTTGCGCTGACTTACTATTAATTTAAAAGAATCAATAGCATCTTTTATTATTAAATGTATATCTATTTCTTTTTTATTTAAAGTATAATCTCCTTTATCTAGTACAGATATTTGTAGTACTTGTTCAACCTGATTCTTCAACCTTGTGTTTTCTTCATATATTATATTAGCATACTTCATCAGCTTTTCTTTTGATTCCTGTACAGAAGGTTTCGAAAGCATTTCACTAGCTAAAGATATAGTTGCAATAGGAGTTTTAAATTCGTGTGTCATGTTATTTACAAAGTCAGTCTTCATTTCTGAAAGTTTCTTTTGCCTTAACAAAGTTAGAATTGTATAAACGAAACTAACAATTACAACTATTAAAAATAAAGAAGAAACTAGTAATAAGAAAAACATCTTATTTAATATATAGGCATTTTGTTTTACAAAATAAACACCTAATAATTTCGAATGTGCTCTATGTCTGCTAGAGAAAGGATAGGTATGATATGTATTTAAAAGTTCTTTTTCATACTTAATGTTCGAGCAAGTAATTAATTTATGATCTTTGGGGTCGATTATTCCATAAACATAATCTTCGTTTACTTTCATCATCGAACAAAAAGAATAATTCATCAATGAATCGATAAGAACAGTATCCATTGTACTTGGTCGCCAGGTATGACAGGTATTTTCGGAAGTCGAACATGAAGAATTTTTGCAAGTATTAATATCATTTTTCTTACTATATATATATATAGTATCTTTTGTAATATTTTTTCCACATGAAGCATTACTTCTATAAATAGAATCGCGTGTATTGGATAAATCCTCAATAATTGATTTAAGATGCATTTGAACTCTCTTATCAAATATTTCTTTACGCAAACCGAGGGCATAATTGACCCATAACAATTGTGTAGAAACAATTCCTATTAAAGAAATGCTCGATATAACAATAATAATGTAAGTAAAACGTTTTCTCATTAAATTACTTTATGAATAAATTTACGGTGTTTTTTTAATAGGATAAATAAATAATAGGTCAAAATTAGTTCTAATTTTTGGATTCCTTGAAACATTAACATGAATTTAACAAAATTAACACTACAATAACACGTTTATTAAAGAATAAAGTATAATTTTGCAGCCTAATTAAAACATTTTATAAATTTAAATATCAAAACGACGATGAAAAAATTAATTATCGGACTATTTTTAGCAACATTTGTATTATTTGTATTTACAAGTCACGCTACAGTTGTAAAACAAGACAAACAAAAAACTCAAGTAACTACTGAGAAAAAAGCAGACACAAAAGCTGCAGCTGACAAAAAATGCGCAGACAAAAAAGAATGCAAAAAAGATGGCAAATGTTGTGCTAACAAAGGTGGCAAAAAATGCGACCATAGTGATGGCAAAAAATGTGATGCTAAAGATGCTAAAAAATGTGATCATAAAGACGCTAAAAAAGACGCGGAACCAAAGAAATAATTATTGAAAAATACGTGTATATTCTCAATTTAGAGGAGTACATGTACGTTTCATAATTAATTTAGTTTTGGGGAAAAGCTTCTGAGAAATCGGAAGCTTTTTTTTATGTATAAACTATAATAAAAAATGGAAACAGTAAAAACAGAATATATTGGAGGCTTAAGAACAAAAGCAATCCACGTTAAATCGGGAGTCGAACTGATTACCGATGCACCTACTGATAATAATGGCAAAGGCGAATTCTTTTCTCCTACGGATATGGTAGCTACCGCTTTGGGAAGTTGTATGCTAACTGTAATTGGGATTGTAGCCGAAAGAAGTGAGTTTAGTATAACAGGTACCAAACTTAATATTACTAAAGTTATGGGGACAGATCCCCGCAGAATAACTGAGATTATAATTGAGTTTAATTTCCCAGATAATAATTATTCTGACAAAGAAAAAGAGATTATCAAACATACTGCCCTCACTTGCCCCGTTGCAAAGAGTTTGCATCCTGATTTAATCCAAACTTTAGTCTTTAATTTCTAAAATAACTGTATCTTTGCCAAATATTTTAAAACTCATAAAATGGATTTTGATTTAAAGCAAGGCATTGAAGGTAAATTGGAAATTATTGTAGGCATCAATGATACTGCTGCTAAATATGGCTCTGGACTTGTCGAAGTGTATGCCACTCCTGCGATGATAGGATTGATGGAAAATACTTCTCAAAAAAGTGTTCAGAAATATTTGCCCGAAGGTTTTATTACTTTAGGAATCGAGGTAAATATAAAACATATCAAAGCTACGCCAATTGGAATGAAAGTTAATTGTACTTCCAAACTAATTGATGTTGATGGTCGTAAACTCACCTTTAGTGTGGATGCCCACGACGAAAAAGGGCCTATAGGAACAGGAACGCACACAAGATTTATTGTGGATGCGAAAAAATTTATGGAAAAATTATAATCTATTCACATATTGAAAAAATCAAACGAAAACATTTTCCCAATTGTAGTCAAAACACTTCTTGGATTAGAAGATATTTTGGCACAGGAACTCAAAGAAATTGGTGCTTCAAATATTAAAGCCGGTAAAAGGGTTGTGTATTGTTCGGGCACTAAAGAAACAATGTACAAGGCAAACTATTGGTGTCGAACAGCTCTGCACGTTTTAAAACCAATTGCAAGTTTTGATATTGCAACTGAAGAGGATCTTTATTTAAAAATAAATAAAATAAAATGGGAAGAATTATTAAGTCCGCGAGGCACCCTTTCGGTGGATGCTGTGGTAAGTAATTCTATTTTTACACACTCGCATTATGTTGCTTTGAAAACGAAAGATGCAATTGTTGATAGATTTAGGGATATGTTTGATATGCGTCCAAACGTGAATATCGAAACGCCCGATTTGAGAATAAATATCCATCTTAGCAGCAATAAGTGCGATGTTTCTATCGACAGTTCGGGTTATTCGCTCCACAAAAGAGGTTACAGAGTTCATACTGGCGTAGCTCCTTTGAGCGAGGTGTTGGCGGCTGGTTTAATCCTTTTGAGTGGTTGGGATAAGCAATCTAATTTTATAGATCCGATGTGTGGCTCTGGAACTATTGTTACTGAGGCTGCTTTGATTGCTTTAAACATTCCTCCGGGTTATTATCGCAAATCTTTTGGCTTTGAAAAATGGGTTGACTTCGATAAAGAATTATGGGAGCAAATAAAAACCGATGCTTTGGATTTGCAATCGGATTATGAAGGAGAAATTTGGGGTTCTGATATTTCGGAAAGAGCTATTGATGTGGCAACCGAAAATGCAACAAAGGCCAAACTACATAAGGATATTTCTTTCTTTGTTGAGTCGTTTCAAAACCAGATTCCGCCCGAAGGTGGTGGTATTATGGTTATGAATCCTCCTTATGGTGAAAGAATTGTGCCCGAAGATATCGTTCAGCTTTATAAAGAAATTGGCGACACTCTTAAGCAAAAATATGTAGGATATACTGCTTGGATTATTAGTTCTGATTTTAATGCTTTAAAACATATAGGGTTGAAACCTACTCAAAAAATTGCTATAAATAATGGTCCTTTGGAATGCAAACTTCATAAATTTGAAGTTTTCGAAGGTAGCAAATACAAAAAACCTAAAATAGAAGAGGAAATTGACTAAAAGTTAACGTACATTTGTACATATATATTTAAAGAAGCAAGTTCTTATTTTAATAAAATAAAAACTTGCTTCTTTTTTTTATAAAAAATATTTTAAACTAACTTTATTTAGAAATAAGCTGCTCAATTACCCTTGGAAAGTGCGCATGTTCGAGCTCATGTATTTTTTGAGCCAAAGTTTCGGGAGTATCTTCATCATTTAACTGGCAAGAGGCCTGAAAAATAATTTCGCCATCATCATACACCTCATTTACGTAGTGTATTGTGATTCCACTCGCAGTTTCTTTATTGGCAATCACAGCCTCGTGCACATGCATTCCATACATCCCTTTTCCGCCGTAAGCAGGCAAAAGTGCTGGATGAATATTTATAATTTTGTGCTGATATTTATTAATTATTATCGAAGGTATCAATTGCATAAAACCTGCCAGAACAATAAAATCAATTTTATTTTGAGTAAGAATATCAACAACTTTTTCTCCATTTTTAAAATCAGTACGACTTATATACACCTCTTTTACGCCTAAATTTGCAGCCCTTTGGCGCACATAAGCAGTTTGATTATTGCTAATAATTAGTGCGATATTTACAGCAGCATTTCCCGAAAAATATTCGATAATTCGTTGTGCATTGCTTCCATTTCCTGATGCTAATAAGGCGATATTTGTCATTATAATTATAAATTAAACCGCAAACTTACTACATTTTTAGATGCAAACCTTCTTTTTAAAATATTTTTAAGAGTATTTTTAATAATAAGTATTTTTTTCAAGCATTTTTCAAGCATTATTTTTAAATAATATCTCTTTTTCAAGTCTTATTTATCATTAATATTTATACCAAAAGCAAGCACTTATGCAGTTATATACTTATTAAAACAAAAATTATTATACCAATTAAAAGAAAAATCATTCTAATGATTTTCATTTATAAGAATAGCTGTATTATTAGGCTTTGTTTTTTTATCATTATTTTCTTTTTTTTATTTTTATGATAAGAAGAATTATTATAAGAATAAAAGAAAAGAGGAAAAGAAACTATTAGTTTATCCCTTTCGGGGAATAAATCTCAAAAACTCTTCCAAAAACACCTTTTTTGTAAAGTGTTCAAAAAGAGTCCGACTCGAGCGTATTTTTTCATGGGATGATATAATCGGAGCCTTTTTTACGATATTTTTTTGCAGGATTATATAATCGGAGTCTTTTTTACACTATTTTTTTGTGGGATGATATAATCAACTCCTATTACATAAAATCTTTTTGTGGGATGATATAATCGGCTCCGATTATACATTATTTTTTTGCAGGGAGCTATAATCGGAACTTTTAAAAGGAATGTTTTTAAACATAGCAGCTATATGAAAACTTAAAGGTTTAATTTTTTAATGATAATATACCCAAAATCCCTCCCAAAAACACCTTTTTCGTAAAGTACTCAAAAAGAGGTCAACTGATCATATCTGTAGTTTTCTTTTGTATAATTGACTCCGTTTATACAAATCTGTAGATTTCTTTTGTATAATTGACTCCGTTTATACAAATCTGTAGAATGCTTTTGTATAAACAGAGTTTTCTGATGAAATCTGCTAAATCAATTGATATAAATGACTCCGTTTATACAAATCTTTTTAGCAGATATGTATAAACAGGACTTTTTTTATGATTTTGGCGAAATCTAATCCACGCATAAACTGGATTAGGTTTTTTATTTTAATAAAAGAAATTACAGGAATATTATTCCAGCACTTCTTGCAAAATTAAATGCGAATGAATCTTGGTAAGCGAGGTAAGATGCAAACGATAATAAATAATAAGCTTTTCCAGAAGCTCCTTTCGCTGCG
>CAYRBL010000105.1:0-9555 GCA_964422385.1 uncultured Bacteroides sp. | reverse complement strand
ATTCTACCTACAGGATACCTGTTTACATTGGCATCCCACCAAGGCGATTTACTATAAAACCAATTAAGAATAGCACGTTGGTCGTTGGCAAATACACTATCCATTGCCATCTTTGCATCAAATTCTTTACGCAATTGTGCATCTTCGGCAAGCATCTTTCTAGCTAAAGGTTCCATAACATAAGATTCGACATACTCTTTTTGCTCGCACACTGCATCAAAGAATCCCCAATACACAAGCGAACCCGAAGCCTTAGGTTCAAATAAAGTTACAATTATTTTAGCCATCGGCTGATTCATATCCACCAAAACAGAACCTGCAGGATAAGTGCGCGTTTCTTCTGTTTTTATCAAATCAAAATCACTCATCGCATGCCTTCCTTCATACGAATTCTGTTGCCATTTAATATTATCAAATTTATAACTCTGCACCTTTACTGTCAGTGGTTCCGAAAGCTCTTTGTAAGAAATATTATGTAAATCCAACAACTCAATAACCTTGGTCCACTCCTTGCCTATTATATAAGCCTCGGGCAACTGCACCTTCATCGTTGGCTTTAATTTATCAAACAAAGGTATCGAAAAAGTAGTGGGAACCTTGCTATATTTAAACCAGCTGCCACCCGTCAAATCACTTTTTTCTTCAGTATATTCCACACCCAAAAAGTTTACCATCGTGCTATCGGTAGTCGAAACAGTATATCCTAAATTATATTCCTGCTTTCGAAAATCAGGAGAAGCTGTATATTTATCAGCTTTTTCAATTAAATTATGAAGATTTAAATATTCCTTATTTAACAAAGATATTGTATTTTCTAATATCTTATATGTAGCACTTACACGTGTTTTATAATCCTTAAGCATGTGGGTTTCGATAAGCAAACCAGGACGATTACGAGCAATTGTATATCCTTGCGACAACATTGGAGGTGTAGCACTAATATAAAGTCCACTCCTAGGATCGTGCCAATTCCTAAACATTACGTAAGGCAAAATCGGATACTTTAGTTTAAACATTTCGGGAATCAACTGTTTTAAATAAATATCTTTTTCCCATTTTGCAATATTCGCATCCACATTGCCCTCCACTTCCATACCGTAAGTAACTGCATATTGATAATCGGCACCGTCGGTAGTGTGGCAATCCACAAAGAAATCTGGATTATAATCATTAAACATTCTTATCCATTCCCTCATCTCAGGCGCATCTGCTTTTACATAATCTCTATTCAAATTCAAATTGTTTGCGGTAGTTCTCCAGCCCATTTCAATAGGCCCATTTTGATTAATACGATTGTATTTACTAAATCTCTCGTGACCATCTACATTAAAAATAGGAATAAAAAGAATGGTAACATGATTTAATAAAGCTTCCATTTTTTTATCTGTAATAATATCGCGCAACAAAGTAAAACCAGCATCTTTTCCCTCCGATTCGCCTGCATGTATACAAGCTTGTATCAACAAAACTGCATTCCCCGACTTCTTAATAGCATCAGTTGTAAAATTTTTATTTTTATCAACAATCAACAAAGGCAAATCTCTCCCCTGTGGACTTTTCCCAAAAGTTGTATACTTTACAAAACTTGAATTTTGCTCCAACAACTTACAATAAGCAATCGTTTGCTCATATTTGGGAGTTTCTTTAAAGCCTGAAAGCTCATAAAAAGTAAGTAGTTTGTTATCCTGTGCGAATAAAAAACTTTTAGTAAAAAGGAGAATACTTATAATTAAGAACTTTTTCATCTGTTTCGTGTTTTTAATGTGCATATAAATTTTGGGTAAAAGTAGTTAAAATCTCCTACTGCACACTCAAAACTTTGCCAAATAATCTTAAAAAATAAAAGAAAAAGAAAATTAGACTTATTTGAATACAAAAATAATTAAATAAAAAATACATTCGTGGAAATATTAACAACTGTAACCGAAACTATTGCTTACCTAAACAAGGAAAGAAATCTATCTAAAACAATAGGTTTTGTACCCACAATGGGGGCTTTGCATCAAGGGCATTTAGAACTTGTAAAGCGCGCAGTAGAAGAAAATGATTTGGTTGTAGTAAGTATTTTTGTAAATCCAATACAATTTAATAATAAAGAAGACCTGGAAAAATATCCTCGCACCTTCGAAAACGATGCAGCTTTACTCCAAAGTGTTGGTTGCAATGTTATATTTCATCCAAGTGTACAAGAAATGTATCCAACTCCTGACAACTCTAAATATGATTTCGGAAGTTTGGAAATGGTGATGGAAGGCAAGCATCGTCCCGGACATTTCAATGGTGTAGCTGTAGTTGTAAAAAGATTATTCGACATTGTGAACCCTCATAAAGCTTATTTTGGAGAAAAAGATTTCCAACAATTAGCTATCATTAAAGCGATGGTTGCACAATTAAAACTGAATTTAGAAATAATTCCTTGCCCTATTGTTCGCGAAGAAGATGGTTTGGCAATGAGCTCAAGGAATACACGATTGAGTGTTGATGAACGACAATTGGCTCCTTTTATTTACAAAACACTTTTAAAAGCCAAAGAAAAAGCCAAAGATATTTCAGTAAATGAAGTTGAGTTATGGGTAGCTAATGAATTTAACCAACAAGAAGAATTCAAATTAGAATATTTCGAAATAGTTGATTTCACTACTTTACAAGCTATAAATAACTGGACAGAAACTAAAGCAGCTATCGGATGTATTGCTATATTTATGGGGAATGTGCGCTTGATCGATAATATTTTGTTTTAAGTAAATAATAGTGTTATAACCTATAAAAAATTATAAATACACAACATTCCTTCAATTTTTTTATTAATAAATAACTACTTTTTTAACAAATAATAATAGTCACAATAAAAATATTGTGTAATTTTGCAGCATTATGCATATAGAGGTATTAAAATCAAAAATTCACAGGGCAATAGTTAATGAAGCTAACATTAACTATATCGGCAGCATTACCATTGACGAAGATTTAATGGATGCCGTAAATCTGATAGAAAACGAAAAGGTTAGTATCCTTAACATTAATAATGGAGAGCGTTTCGACACCTATGTTATCAAAGGCATCAGAGGCTCGGGTACTATTGGTATAAATGGAGCTGCGGCACGTAAGGTAGCTGTTGGCGATTATATTATCATCGTTTCTTATGCTTCCATGGATTTCGAAGAAGCTAAAAAGCATCAGCCATCTATCATTTTCCCTCAGGACAATAAAATTTAATTTCTTGAAAAAGAAAATTATTCTTGTACTCAAATTTGCGTTCTTCCTTGGGTTGGGAATATTCGTATTATGGTGGTTTCAACGTAAGTTAACTCCTGTTGAAAAAAAAGACATCCTCGATTCATTCCATTCAGCTAATTATTTATGGGTAGTTATTTCAATTATCCCAGGCATCGTAAGCCACATAAGCAGATCAATGCGTTGGCGGATGTTATTGCGCCCTATGGGTTATCATCCCAAATTAAAAACAACATTTGCAGCAGTAATGGTTGGCTATTTCGCTAATCTTGCGTTCCCTCGTTTGGGCGAAGTAATGCGCTGTGGCATCTTAAATAAATACGAAAAGATTCCGGTCAACAAATCCTTTGGTACAGTTATCACCGAACGAACAGTAGATATGTTGGTTTTCTTTTTGCTTTTTCTTATAACTTTTGCTTTAGAATTTGGTAAACTTAAGGATTATATTTATAATAATTTCTTTAAATATACTTCCGAAAAATTCAGCAATATCAATATAACTGGCGTTTTCTTCCTTTCAATAATTGTAATTATTGCTATCATTGTTTTTATTTTTTTTATATTAAGAAATAAGATAAGAAAAGCGCCTTTATATATAAAAATAATGAGTTTTATAATGGGCTTTGTCGAAGGATTAAAATCATTAGCAAAGGTTGAAAAACCTTGGCTCTTCGTTTTTCATTCCTTATTTATATGGCTCAACTATTTTTTAATGGTATACTTCATCTTCTTTTGCTTCTCCGAAACAATGCATATTACACCTGATGTAGCCTTAGCAGTATTGATAATGGGATCATTTGGAATTATGCTGGTGCAGGGAGGCATAGGAATATATCCAGTTATAGTTTCCAAAACACTTTTAATTTTTGGTGTAACAAAAACTGTTGGTTATGCAATGGGATGGATTGCTTGGACCTCGCAAACGGTAGTAATAATAATATTGGGTCTTGCTTCCTTAGTAATTTTACCAATATTAAACAAACACAAAGATGAAGCTTGATATTATCAAATCTAAAATACTTTCTGGAATAGAACTTGAAAGAACACTTGCCTTTTGGCGATTCAAGAATTTAAAAATAGTTTTCTCCAACGGTTGTTTCGACATTTTACACGCTGGCCACATTGATTATCTTGCAAAAGCTAAAGACGAAGGCGACATTTTAATTATTGGTTTAAACACTGACGCATCTGTTAGCCGCCTTAAAGGCCCAACCCGTCCAATCAACGATCAAAATGCAAGAGCAATGATTATGGCTTCTCTTAGTTTTGTATCAGCAGTTGTTTTATTCGACGAGGACACTCCTTATAATTTAATTAAACAAATTCAACCTGACGTTTTAATTAAAGGCAGTGATTACAAACCCGAAAATATTGTAGGTTATGACATCCTTATGGCTAAAGGTGGTGCCGTAAAAACTTTAGATTTCTTAGAAGGTTATTCCACTTCAAATATTGAAAAAAGAATTTTTAATAATCTTAATAAATAAAACATTTTGTTAGAATTCATCAAATATCCCCCTTCACATCGTTTATTAAAATAGCAGTATGCAAAACACAAATAAAATATTGAATAGCGTTTTAAGAGTAAAAATTAAAAACTATTTTATATTTTTAAGTGTGCTTGTTTACTTTCATTCATTCAGTCAAAACCAAAACCCAAGATTTTATTTTGGTGGCATCAATTTTAATACTGGTTTCATCTGGGCACAATCACCTCGCATTTCATATTTGAGTGCCAATTCCACTCAATTTCAAATTAAAATTTATCAAAACTTAAGGAATACACAGCAATGGCAAAACCCATTTAATGCTACCCGATTTGGTTATTCTTTTACAAATATCAAAACTGATAATTCAAATTTAGGAGATGTTTTTGGTTTTAATATTTTTATCGAACCAGAAATATATTCTTACAAAAGAATTCATTTTTATTCGCACTTGGGTGGAGGCTTTGCTTATTCCACCAAAACCTACGATAGATTCAATAATAGTTATAATTTACTGATAAGTTATCCGCTTTGTTTTTTATTTAATTTTAAAGTAAATCTAGATTATATGTTAAGCGAAAAGTTATCTTTAGGAATGAATTTTGGCTTAACACATGCTTCAAATGGTTCAGTCGACTTGCCTAATCTAGGGATGAACAATGTTAATTATGGTATAAATTTAGGCTATAAAATATTCTCAAAACATTTAAAATCTATCGACACTTTAAAAACAAAATCACATTGGGAAAAAAATATTTCTGTTGGATATGCCACCAGAAATAGCAATGAACATAATACTAATTATTATCATATTTTTACTACAGACGTTGAAATCAAACGTCTTTTGAATACTAAAAATGCAATAAGTTTTGATTTTGATTATGTTTTAAGACAAGGTGACACCTATGACAAAACCTATGATTCTAAATTCTATCATTATTTTGGCATCTCAATTGGGCACGAATTATTTATAAATAAAGTCTCTTTGATTTCACAAATTGGTCTTTACACCTATGATACCCGCAAAAATAACCATTACACCTATGCACATTTAGGCGTAAGATATTATCTCAAACCCAACTTATATACAAGTTTAATACTTGCCAACCGAAAAAATATTGCCGACTTCTTGCAAATATCAGTAGGATATAAATTAAAATAAAGTTGGCTGATTAATTGCTGAACCTTTCAAAATATATTGGTTTGTATTCCCTTTTTTCACAACAGCCACTTCATTCAACTTCTTTAAAAAAGAAATAAGTTTAGCAGTAGTCCAATCAAGGTTCGATTTTACCAAAATTTCTTTTGCTGTAAGAGGAGTCCCTTTTACTACATTAATAATTTTTTCCTTAACCTCATCAACACTTTCTGCTATTATTTTTATTTCTGAAACATTTTTAGATTCTAGTTCTGTTCTAGTTTTAGCATCTTCAACCCCATTAAAATTTACTGGGATTGCACCTTTCTGTATTAACAGTATATTTGCATTCCTTTCATTTTCTCCAGGTGTTCTAACATATATCTTTCTGTTTTTTCGTATACCATCAATAACCCCTGACCAAGTTCCACCTTTTTCACTCGATTCAGCTACATATATTTCATTGGCTAATCCATAAATAATAGGATTTCGTGCCATAGCTAATTCTGCCCTCCATGGTGCTTTTGGGAAAAATGTACTTAAAACTAATACATCTCCATTTATTATTTGAGAATAATACTTTTGAAATCCTGAACCAAACGTCATAATACCTTGCGGAAGTACAATTATACTTTGACCTTTATAAGCTATTGCCGAATCTAATGCTTGCTTGTCAACTCCCTTTGCAAAACCACTCACAACAACCTTATATTCTTTACTTGCTAATTTTGCAATATTGTCGGCAAATTGTAACGAAACTTCTGATGCATCTCTCGAACCTACTATTGCTACTGATTTTTCTTCAAGTATTTTTTTATTACCTTTAATATATAATACGGAAGGGGAATGACTAACCTTTAAGTTTTCTTTTAATATCTTTGAATATTCAGGAGAAATTATAGGCAATAATTCATACCCCTGACTAAAAAATGATTCAGCTAAAAAAGCATTACTTGGCAATTCAATCTTTGCTTGTTGCAAATCCAAAATCTGTTTTGCATCTAAATCATAAGCTGCTTCCCATTCCTTTACTGATAAGTTAAAAAACTCCTCAATCGAAATCTTATATTCATGATGAAACTTTATGATAAGATTATTTATTTTCAAATAACCCCATCTTGGCAAGTGTGCCAATGCTATCCAATATGTTGCTTCGTTCATTATACTAAGTCGCCTCCTACCGTTTTTGCTATTATTAATGGTGTAATTTTTGCTGCTCCTAATTTTGTTAACAATTTTCCTACTTCTTTCACTGTTGCGCCACTATCAAAAATATCATCTATCAGCAAAATACTTTTCTCTTTTACTTCTTCTGGGTTCATAAACGTAAAAGCATCTTTAACATTGTCCGATTTCAGATAACCATTTTCAAATACTTTTTGTTCATGTGTTGTTCTTGCCTTATGCAAATTATGCGAAATAGGAAATTGTAATACTTGTGCTACTTTTATGGCAAAGTTTTTTACCAAATCACCCGATACAGTTGGTGGAACATACACAACTAAATCGAAAACCTCCTGCCCATACTTTTTCCTGAAAGTTTGAAGGACTATCTTTAAAAGAAAATCAGGAAAATCTCCTCCTCTTTCATATTTCGAACGGTGTATAGCTTCTCCTACATGCGATACTCCATAAAAAGATGCAGCTACTCCATTTACAATTCGCGACCCTTTGGCTTCAACTTCAAGTTGTGGAAAATAATCCTCTCTAAAAATCTGAAGCTTTTCAACCCATTCTGGTTTAACAATTACATGAACTTTCTTTTCACCTGTATTATCACAATTTTTATAAATATGTTTTGAAGCATCACCTAAGTAATCACAAAGAAATTTCATCCTCGAATCCGAAGTTTCTACATATTCAAGCATACTTTCCAAATCCTTTGTTTTAGCACTCCGAAACTCATCAAATAGTGTAGTGTTTAAAGCTAATGATCCTGGAATAAACTCAAATTTCTTTTTATTATTTATCAATACTTCCCTTATAATACCTTGGTCAATTAAATCCGATTTAATGACTCTAATTTGATTTTGCTTTAAATTAGTATGCTTCATCAACTCTCTTTCTCCAAGCATCTCTTTTTTGATTTCTTCTATTACTTTATCATATTTCTTAGCCGAAGGTCTCGAACCTTCAATAAATGCTTCAGGTAATTGCTTGTCTTCAGGATTGTAAAACAAAATCAAATATGCTGGTTCTCCATCTCTACCTGCCCTGCCTATCTCTTGATAATAATGAATTGGAGATTGAGGTATTTGTGTGTGAATTATAAATCGAATATCAGGTTTATCAATTCCCATCCCCAATGCATTTGTCGATATTATACACTTCCACTTATTACACATCAGCCCATTCTCTATTGCTATTCTCGAGTTTGCATCAAGTCCGGCATTATATGCAGCTGATGAAATCTTTAAAAAATCAAACCACTTTGCATATATTTCTGTATTTATTCGAGTACCAGTATATACCACTCCCGAACCTGGCATTTTATCTAAATTCTTCCCTAACCATATCATTTTTTCATCTTCAGAACTAACCTTTACAACAAACAATTTAAAATTGTCTCGCATCAAATTCCCTCTTAAAGTAATAATTTCACCTCCTATTTGGGCTACAATATCATGTTCAACTTTTTTTGTTGCTGTTGCTGTTGTTGCCAATACAGGCAACCCTTTTGGCAATAGTTTAACTAAATTAATTATCCTTCTAAAAGCAGGGCGAAAATCATGCCCCCATACCGAAATACAATGCGCTTCATCCACCACTATCATTGCCAAATTCATCTCTCTTGTAGCTTCTATCCACTCATTATTCTCTTGTCGTTCGGGTGCAATGTACAATATTTTTATTTTACCTTGCTTTGCTTCATTAATTATATGAGTGTTTTCTTCCGAAGTCTGTTCGCTATTTATACACTTTGCTTGAATCCCAAGTTCATTTAATTTTTTAACCTGGTCGCGCATTAATGCAATTAAAGGAGAAAAAATAACAGTAGTACCTTTAAAGATAGTAGCAGGAAATTGAAAACATAAAGATTTTCCAAACCCGGTTTTCTCTATTAATAATACTCTTTTGCCTTGCATAAGCATGTCGATGGTTTCCCATTGCTCATCATAAAACTTAGGCAGTTTAAAGTTTTGCTGTAATATTATTTCCGCTTCCGATCTTGTCATTTTGCTTTTTTAAAAAATACTTTGTAAAATTAGTTTAATAAATCCATTAATTAGTATTTTTATTTAAAAGAATAAAATGTAATTTTTTTTCGTAATTCTTAATTTTTTTCCATCTCCCAATTCATCCTTCTTTCGCTTTTCATCCAATTGTAAGCATTTTCAAACCTTGACAAATTGTCACGGATTCATTTCCCTTTTTTATTTTTTTTAACTTAAGGCACTCTTCTCACCTAATAATCCCAATTCTTTTAAGCTCCCAAAAACATTTAGCAGTAGCCGAAATATCAAAGGCAGCATTATGGGCTTCATCAAAATGATAATTGAATAATTTGTAATGCAACTCAGCCAACTTAGGCCATTTATAACCATAAGGACCATCCAAAGCACAAAAATCAGTTGAACGTTCCATTGTACAAAGTTTCTTTTTCGAAGCTATTATATTCTTCATTCCAGCTCTCAAAAACTCAGAACCAACAATCTTTTCATCAAAACTCATATTGTGGGCAACTAATATTTGAGC
>CAYRBL010000104.1:0-9667 GCA_964422385.1 uncultured Bacteroides sp. | reverse complement strand
GTTTGCTACTTTTTATTTTTATATAATTTTTCTAGCTGTTTGTTCAATTCTTCAGCTTTTTTACTTGTGCTTATTCCTAGTCATTTCATAATTAACTACTCTATTTTTCCTCTTGAACTTTGATACTTACTACGTTAATAAAAGTTAACGTATATTACGTATAACAAAATTCTGCGAATGTTTGTTATAAACTTTAAGTTCTAAACTCAAAAAAACACAAACTAGAAAAATTATTTTTAGGAGTAAGTTGGGGAGGATTAAGGGGGCAAAGTCCACAGCTGTCGAAAGTTAATAAATAATGATCATAATTTATACCTTACTAGTTCAAAATCTCCTCCCGATAATACTACAATATCGCGAATAATTTCTTTTTCTAACAGTAAACAAAATTTCAGTAGAGGTATTTTAAAACCTGCTAATTTATTACTAACTTTGAATATAGTAAATAAAATTGCAGCTACTAAAATGCTATATAAATATACAATCATTCCATTTTGTGAATGGCTAATAAAATGCTTAAATTGTAAATGCTGTTTTACAAATTTAAAAAAGACTTCTATGTCCCATCTTTTTTTATATATATCGGCAATCTCACTAGCTGCGCTATCAAACAAATTGGTTAAAAACGAAAACTCTTCACCTTGATCGTTAATAGCTTTGACTAACCTTAAATTGCAGTTGATAACTTTTTTACCACGATATAAATTCACTACCTCATCGCTTTGGATTTGGAGATTTTTATCGTTAACGCCGTTTGGAAATTCTAGCGTTTTAACCGGCTTATAACGCCTATTATTTTTTACTCTAGTGACAAACTTTATCCCTTTATTTTCAAATTCCTGATAGGATATTGTGCTGCAAATCCCCCTGTCAAAAAGTAGTATGTCTTCTTTATCCAGCTTAGATTCATTAATAGCCATGACCAGTGCAATATCTTCACTTGCTTCTGATTTATCGTTACAAAACCTTACGCTAGCAGGAATTTGACATTTTAGACCGACACTAAGCTTAACTTGACTATCATTCTTCTTACCTCCTATCCTTAATCCGTCCTTTATAATTCTTCCGGAAAGATTGATGGTTGTTGAATCAAATCGGTATAATTGCTGTTTTTCTGCTTTGCTAAAGCGATAATTATATTGTTCTACCAGATCATTATAAATAGCTTGAAAATATTCAGTTTTTATTGTGCGTAATCTCTTGCCAATTGAGCTATGGTCTACTTTCTTTTTATTCCTCTTCTTTGTCTTAAGTAGGTTATTTACGTCTCCTGCTACAGGTGTTATCTCCTCTATTGACCTTAAACTTATTGGCCTACCGAGTAATGAGGATCTGACAAAGCTTTTTAAGATAAAAGCCCCGGTTATTTTATGATTAACCTTATCTACACCGTACTCCTTCCCTAATTCAATTAATTTCTTATCACTAACTAATTTCATAATTTCTGTAACTTGCACATCGGTAACCTCTTTATTTAAATAGTTACCTTTTTATTCCCTTTTTGCTATTATTTATACTCTTGTTTATACCCGCTGATTTATCAACTTTCGACAGCTGTGGGGCAAAGTCCCCTAAAAATTACCCCTGATAGAGGACGCAAAAATAGCAAACGTCGCTGACGATTAGCCGAAATGCTCAATTTTAGTTTGTTCCTTACAATAATCTGCTGTATGTTTCAATAAAGAATCAAAATTAAGATAAATGAGAATGGCAAAAAGAATACTAGAGGAAAACAAAGAAGTTACTGTGCCAGAACCACTATCTAAAATTGCAAAATATTCTTCTGGATTAGGAATATATTGCGGTGGTGGTTTTGAAAAATTGGTAACAGAAAGCAGTATCTTTGTTGATAAAAGCTTGTTTATTAAAGAAATAATAAATAACAAAGATGAAGTGACTCTTATAACTATGCCAAGACGTTGGGGTAAATCATCAAATCTTGATATGCTTAAGAAGTTTCTTGAGATTCAAATTGATGAAAATGGGAAGGTAATTGAAGATAAAAAAGAAACTTTAAACTATAAGCTTTTTGCTGGTGGTGCAATTAAAATTAAACAATGCTTTATAGACCAGACTATAACTATCAAAACCTCAAAATTAATACAAGAGATACCTCAAGCATTAGATTATCAAGGACAACATCCTGTAATATTTATAGACTTTAAAGATTGTAAAAGTAGAAATGTCCAAGAAGTAGAAAAAAAACTTAGGGATAAAATAATCAAAACTATAAAACAATTTGGTTATTTATCTAAAGACACTAAACCTTATGAGAACTGTACAGTTAGTGAAAGTTACACTGCTCTTTTAAATGCAGTTTCTAATGATGATTTTAGTACAGGAATTAAGGAACTTACAGGATTGCTTCATACTCATCATGGTAAGAAAGTTTGGATACTAATTGACGAATATGACGCTGCTGCAAATCAGGCCTACAGAGAATTTAGTAGTGAATCAGCTAAAGAAGTAGCAGAATTATTCAGAGGTATTTTTGAGGCTAGTTTTAAAGGAAATAATTATTTAGAAAAAGGCGTATTAACTGGAGTTCAGTACATTGTACAAAGTGGTATGTTATCTGGTTTAAACAACCTCTCTAAATATAACATAACAAATAAAAAGTATAGTCAATACTATGGAATAAACCCACAAGAAATGGATCTTTTGTTGGAACATTTTTCAGTAGACGAATCTAAAAAATCTAAAATAAAAGATTGGTATAACGGTTATCAAGAAAATATAGGCACTGATGAAAATAAGGTCTTTATAGATAAATATAATATTTGGTCAGTTATCAATTATCTTAATAGGAAAGATGAAGGCTTTAGATCATATTGGGAAAAAAGTGGCAACATTGACTTTATGCTTTCTTTATTTAATAAGCAGGAGTTTAAAGAAAAAATAGAGTTGCTAGTAAATGGTGGAAGTATTAATATAAACTCTTTGAAGGAAGATTTTACTGTTAATGATTTTAAATCATTAAAAGAAATAACTAGCACAGATAGTAAGTCAGAAATTAATGTTCTTGGTTTTGAGTTAATATTTTCTTATTTGTTTATTACAGGCTATCTAACGACTGTAAAAGACAGTTCTACTCAGTACCGTTTACCAAATAAAGAATTAAAAAAGGAATTTGGAGAAAAAATACAGGAATACTACAAAACAATATTTAATATTGATCCTCAGATGTTTACAAATCTTACTAACATACTTAGTGAAGTATTCAATACAGCAAACTCAACTCAGCAAATTAAACTGATTTTTAAAAATCAATTTGCCCCAAGTTTTGATAAGTTAATCAAAAGTGTAAGTTTATATACACAAACAAATGTTGAAACAAAAAATAGCGGACTATTTGCTAATGAAGATTTAATGCATTCTTTGTTAAATAATATAGTATTGCAGGTTGTTAATAGTAAGTTTGCTAGCGAAAGATATACTACAAAACCAGATGGCACAAAAGGTAGGGCTGATATAGTGATTGAAAAGAGCAATACTGGTGTGATTATAGAGATGAAGTATGCTGGTGACTCTAAGGAAGCTCTTAAACAATCAAAAGATTATGAAAAACTTATAGAACAATGTACAACAAAAATATTTATAGGTTGTGATATTTCTTGTGAACAAGAAGTTCTATTATCTGGAGAGATAGTGGGGGATAGTGAGACAATACAATTCGAGTATCCATAGAATTTCCAACAATTCCATACAATTCATTGATTATTTCGGTTTGGCCGGTTTCGGTAGGTTTATTAAATCTAAAGTTGAAGCCAGAAACGGAATAAATCCAAAAACGGGGCAACCTATAAAAATTGCTGCTTATATGCAACCAAGATTTAAAGCGGGAACAAAACTCAAAGAAGCCTGTAATAAAAACGAAAAATCCAAAAAGCAGTAAAACTAATTTTAAGAGCCATAGAGAAGTAAAAATATCCTTCATGTACGATTGGCTATTAACATCTATTTATCCTCTTAAAAAACACCTTAAAACTTGTTTTTGATATATCTAAATAGCAGAAGAAAGGTTATTTTGTAAAAATTCTAAACAAATCAAATTTTTTCTTGCCAACCGCTTAAAAAATAAAAAATTTTGTGAGCATAGCGAACTCAAATAGCAAAAATTCCTAAAAGTCCTTTTTTTAAATTTTTGCATCAAAATTTTTATCAAAAAAACAAAAACAAAAAAAACAAAAAATTCAAGTGTGTTATCCACAAAAAATCGCAAATCTTTTTTCTTGTTTTTTTATACTTTCAGTATTTTAAGTATTTTCGGCGCCTTGGAGACCGCTTTGTTCTGCGCTTTGTTTGCTCTAAAAACGGGTTTTTTGGTGTGAAAAACGGGTTTTTTGGTGTGAAAAACGGGTTTTTTTTTGATATCCTTTTTTATTGAAAAACGGGTTTTTTTTTGATATCCTTTTTTATTGAAAAACGGGTTTTTTGGTGTGAAATTATGAAAAAAATTAGTGTTCCAGTTTTAGTAAGTTTAGAAAAGATAACCCCTAAGGAGAAAGATAAGAATGCTTTTAAGAACTCTTTTATCGCAATACAACATAATAACCTGATACAAGCCAAGTATTCAATGTCGTTGCAGCAAAAAAGAATAATGATATGGTTAGTATCTCAAATAAAACCTACAGATGAAGATTTTAAAGAGCATACTTTAAGCGTTAAAGAATTAATTCAACAATGTGATTTATCTGGAGAATCATCATACAAACAGCTCAAAGACATTACATTTTCCTTGATAGAAAAGGGGATCAGAATTATTGATATTACAAACCCTAAAGAAGATGTAGAAACACAAATATCTTGGCTATCTTCTGCTAAATATCGTAATGGTAGGGTCACTCTAACTTTTAGCCCTGAATTAAAACCTTACTTGCTGTTACTGAAGGATAGATTCACTGCTATTAACTCTATAGATTTAATGCAGTTTAAAAGTGTCCATGCGATACGCATTTATGAACTTCTAAAACAGTATCAAGATATAGGAGAAAGAGTGTTAGGTATTGATGAAATCAAAGAATGCTGTGGTATAAAAGATAAATTAAAAAAATACTCTGATTTTGAAAAATATTTGTTATTGATAGCTCAACGGGAAATCAATGAGAAATCAGATATTCATATTGAATTTGAACGCATCAAACCATCAAGAAAAATAGAAGGCATCAAATTTATCATAAGCAAGAACAAGGCTTATGAGTTGCGAAATAATCCTGTAAAAGAAATTCAGAAAGTAAAAAGAAAACCAGCGGTAATTAATACTTTAAAAGAATTTGGTTTAAGCCTGCGAGTTATTAATCAGATTTTAAAAGAAAATACGGAGCAAACCATCCAGAACGCTATTAATGCAGTTGATTTACAATTATCAAGAGGGCAAGTTCGTAACACTAAAGCAATGTTAATGACAGCAATAAAAGAACAATGGCATCCTGAAAAATATAAACAAAGATAATTAATAACCAGTCAAGTAAGCCAGTGGTATTATTGTCACTGACTTACTCAACCACAACCAATAATTGTTTTTTTAAGTATTTATTAGCCTTAAATATTGCTCTTCTGATATTACAAATACAGTGTCGTCTCTATACTCAATAGCTTGTATTTTGTTGTACTTGGCATTTGTAACTATTATATCGAGATACATTCTAGGATCGCTGCTTGTTAATTCGTGCAACTTCCATAGATTATAAGAATAATCACTCATATTAAACCTCTAAATTAATTATCTAAAACTGGTGCTAGGGGCAGTAAAAGTCATTACAAGAACAACCCGGCTATACTTCATGCCAAGAGGCATTTATAAATAGCACACCCCTAGCATGAAGCTTTAAAGGTTTAATAGAAGTTGATTGTAAATGATGTTTACTGCATCACTAACAGTTTTAAAGCTATAATAGGGACCAGTGTGAAGGTAAAGGCCATTTGCCGCCACTTCTTCTTAAATTGGAAAATCTTTTATCTTTTTCTCGTATTCAGGTTGGCAATCGCCTAGTGATAATTTTGAATATATTTCTAATGATTGACGACTCTCATGACCTGAGTAAGGCTGGATTAATGCGTCATCTACGCCTTTTTTCTTCATCCAACTAAAAAGAAAGTGCCTTAGTTTATGAGGGGATATTGAGTGATCTATACCAGCTTCCTTTGTGTATTTCATTAAGATTTTTCTAATCCCTCGATCTGAATATGGTTTCTTCCAACTTGATTCAAACAGGTATTTTGCATTATTTTTTTTGATATTTTCTATGTGAACGGCTAATATTTCTTTAAATGAGCTGATGTCGGTACTTATTTATGCTAATCTATTCATTAAATCTATATCTTGCAACTATTTATTTCACCAAATTTACAAAAAGTGTTTACATCATAACTTTCGGTACTTCTTAAAATCAATAATTTAGTAGAAGTGGCGGCAAATGACCTTTACCTTCACACTTGTCCAATAGAATTAACACTAACAATCAAGAATTATTTGTTTATTTTGTTACTTTTGATATAATATTTAGTATATTAATTTATACTATTTTTAATATGACAAATCTTTCTATTATATTATCAGATACTATAGCAGAAGCTAGTACAAAGGTAGCCAAAGAACTTGGGGTTTCAAGAACAGAATTTATACGTAGAGCTATTATTCATGAACTAGATAATTATAAAACCAAGTCAGAAGAACTCGGAATAATAAAAAGTTTCAACGCAATGAAAAAATCTACTAAATATTCCAAGGCATCCCAAAAACTAATCGATAGCCTATTTACAGAGTTACCGCAAGAAGAGGATAAATGGTGGGACAAATAGAAATACTAACTAGGGGTGGTGTTTATCTAGGAAAACTTAACCATGCAAAACATACTGAGATCGGTAAAGTAAGACCAGTAATTATATTAAACTCTCAATTAATACTCGATTCTGCACCGCCTGTTATATTTATCTGTCCTCTTAGTAGTCAGTCCCAGAAGGAATTTAGCAATCTACATTATGAATTAAACCCAAGAGATAAATTAAGGGTTAAA
Source organism: uncultured Bacteroides sp. (assembly GCA_964422385.1). Lineage (GTDB taxonomy): Bacteria > Bacteroidota > Bacteroidia > Bacteroidales > JACABE01 > JBAXLO01. Next base: position 2,651 of record CAYRBL010000104.1, on the reverse strand, counting down.
AGTTATGCTTTAATAGAACATTGTAGATCAATCAGTTTAAACAGGATTGTATACCCAAGAATAGGACAACTTAGCAAGTCAGAATTAGATAATATCTTAAATAGGCTACAACGTTTAGTAGGTTTATAACTTTACTTCTTAAAAGTCCATTTTATATGAGTATGCCAATACTTATAATCTGCATCTAGTAGTTCTTTTTTGTTAGCTTCATATAAGGTGGCCCAATTTGTCTAGACTAAAAATCAGAAATTATGAGATATAATTTTCGTTATAATTTTAGCAAATAATTTTTGTTAAATATACCTGTTCTGGAGTTAAATATTCCAAGGATTGGTGCATCCTTTTACTATTATAAAAAGTTATATAATCTGTTATAGCATTTTTTACCTCCTTGACTGTATTTAAAATAATTAAATATATTTTTTCTTGTTTTAATGATCGCCAAAATCTTTCGATAAATACATTATCTAAAGCCCTACCTTTACCGTCCATGCTGATCTTGATTTCACGTTTAACAAGTTCGTGGATGAAACTTTTTGACGTAAATTGAGAACCTTGATCGGTATTAAAAACCTCAGGTTGACCGTGCTTTTCTAAGGCTTCTTCTAGTGCGTCAATGCAAAAATCACTTTCTAAGCTAATGGAAACCTTCCAGCTCAGAATATAACGGCTAAACCAATCAATAATGGCTACTAGATATACAAATCCTTGTGCCATTCTAATATAAGTTATATCGGTGCTCCATACCTGATTTGCCTTAGTAATTTCAACTCCTTTTAAAAGATAAGGATATACTAAGGTGGCCCAATTTGTCTAGACTAAAAATCAGAAATTATGAGATATAATTTTCGTTATAATTTTAGCAAATAATTTTTGTTAAATATACCTGTTCTGGAGTTAAATATTCCAAGGATTGGTGCATCCTTTTACTATTATAAAAAGTTATATAATCTGTTATAGCATTTTTTACCTCCTTGACTGTATTTAAAATAATTAAATATATTTTTTCTTGTTTTAATGATCGCCAAAATCTTTCGATAAATACATTATCTAAAGCCCTACCTTTACCGTCCATGCTGATCTTGATTTCACGTTTAACAAGTTCGTGGATGAAACTTTTTGACGTAAATTGAGAACCTTGATCGGTATTAAAAACCTCAGGTTGACCGTGCTTTTCTAAGGCTTCTTCTAGTGCGTCAATGCAAAAATCACTTTCTAAGCTAATGGAAACCTTCCAGCTCAGAATATAACGGCTAAACCAATCAATAATGGCTACTAGATATACAAATCCTTGTGCCATTCTAATATAAGTTATATCGGTGCTCCATACCTGATTTGCCTTAGTAATTTCAACTCCTTTTAAAAGATAAGGATATACCTTATGAGCTTGATTGCGCTTACTTAAATTTATTTTGGGATAAACGGCTTCAATGGCCATTATTCCGTAATAACGACTTACCGCTTTGCGACCAATTACAACTCCAAAAGGAACAAGGTGTTTTGACATTCTTCTTGCTCCGAAATACGGATGCTCTGTATAGATTTCATCAATTACTTTCATTATTTCTAAGTCTCTTGTGGTTAGTCCTTTTGCCTTATAATAATAAGTAGATTTATTTATTAAAAGTAGATTGCATTGCCTAGCAATGCTTAGATTTCTACAATTATTATCAATCATACTTTTCCTAGTTTCCAAGTCCAAACAATGTAGATTTTTTTTTCAGCCAGTCACGCTCAACGCTTAACTGTCCTATTTGTTCATATAATTGTTTTATCAAATCTTGATTGTCTGGATCTTTTATTGCCGGCTTAACTTGAAAACCACTAACTAAATTTTCTATACCTCTTTTTTTCCATGCTTGTATTTGAGTTGCATGAACCCCGTACTTACTGCTTATTTGTGCTATTGTCATTTCAGCTTTTATTGCTTCTATAACAATTTTTGTTTTTTCCGTTGCACTATATTGCTTCGCTTTTTTAGACATATAATTTCCATTTTCTTGTTGTGAAATTATATCTCATTTTACATTTTTACCAGTCCAGTTTTTGGGTACCATTATACTTTCTAAAAATACTAATATCCCGCTATTAATCTTTGCTATTGGTTTGGGAAAAGAGACATCCTGTTTTAATTTTTGATGCACTCCCTGTTTTGTATAATTCCATCTTTTTGCTAAATCTGCCACTCCTAAAAGCTTCATCTTTATAACCTTAGTTTATTGCTGATTTAAACTTTGAGCGTAGCATTGACGAAAGTCAATGCATAAGTGCGCATTTAGCAAAAACTAAATGAATCAGTTCATAAACTTGTTGATTATCTTCACCACTATTTACAATTTTCTCTGCTACACAACAGCAGGAATTTTTTCCAATAGAAACGCTAAAATTGCCCCTATAAATACAAATAAAATGCCTCTAACTGAACCCGATATTAATCCACTTGTACAACATTCTTTAGAGCGCAGGTGTTGAATTTTATTCCAACACCGTATTGTGCACTATCATGAATTCCATTTTTTGTTATTTGAGTTCTTATCTAATCGTCAACGACGTTTGCCATTTTTGTATCTCTATCAGGGGTAATTTTTAGGGTGACTTTATCCCCTTAATACCTGTCTCTTATACACATCTGACGCTGCCGACGAATAGAG
>CAYRBL010000103.1:0-9683 GCA_964422385.1 uncultured Bacteroides sp. | reverse complement strand
AATCAATAGAAAAGAAATGAGCCACGACATGTGCTAGCTATTAATATATACCATTTTAAATATTATTTTAGCAAGTCGGGTTCCTCTTTTAATAAACGGTAAATGGTAGTCTTGCCTATATCTAATTTTTTGGCCACTTCCCTTACTTTATTGTCGTATTTCTTCAGGAAATGTTTGATGATTAGTTTATCGTATTCTTCCAAAGTAGTTTCTTCTATAAAAACATTCTCCATCGAATTAGAGGTTCCATATGACACATCATCAGCTAATATTTCTTCGCCATCAGCCATAACTGCAGCCAAATCAATTATCGCTTTTAGTTCTCTAACATTGCCCGGATAATTATATTTCTTAAGTTTAGATTGGGCATCAGCAGACAATTTAAGCTTGTTAATTTTGTTTTTCTTGCAAAATTCTTCCACAAAATACTTGGCTAAAATCAAAATATCGTTGCCCCTATCTCGCAAAGGAGGTAATTCAACAGGCAAACCAAGCAATCGATAATAAAGGTCTTCGCGGAAAGTTCCTTTTTTAACTTCTTCAGCAAGGTTTTTATGTGTTGCCACAATAATCCTAACGTCCAGTTTTATAATGTCATTACCACCAACCCTTGTAACCTCTTCTTCCTGCAAAACCCTTAAAAGTTTCGCTTGCATATTCAGGTCCATGTCTCCGATTTCATCCAAGAAAAGCGTACCTTTATTGGCATCTTCAAACTTACCTGTTCTACGATTATTTGCTCCTGTAAACGATCCTTTCTCATGACCGAACATTTCGCTTTCGATAAGTTCCTTAGGAATTGCTGAAACATTAACTGCAATAAAAGGGGATTTACTTCTTCCCGAATTAAAATGTATAGATTTTGCTACAAGTTCCTTCCCCGTGCCGGTTTCGCCTGTAATCGAAACAGTGATGTTAGTACGTGCAGCTTTCTCGATAAGCTTAAAGGTCTTCTGTATTTGAGGACTGTCGCCTTTGATAAGATTATTATATTCGTATTTTTTCTCTATTTCTTCCTCGAGTAAGGTTATCTTTTGCTTTAATTTAGCATTCTCCCGAATGTTCTTCATAATGTTCCAAAGACGTGTTTTGGTGTCTTCATCTTTTAAAACATAATCATAAGCACCTTTTCTAAGTAGCTCTATAGCTGTAGAAATATCCTGTTGCCCTGAAACAATTACTACTGGTAAATCGGCATTAAATTCTTTAATCTTTTTCAGAATTTCCATTCCCGACAAGCCTGGCATATTATAATCCAAGGTTATAGCAGATGGATTTTTGTAAAGATTATTCAAGCAACTCTTACCATCGCTAAAGGTCTCGACATCGTAATCCGAATTTAACAACAAATGATGCTTAAGTATCTTAGCAAAAATTTCGTCATCTTCTACAATAAATATCTTAAATGTGTTCACTATAATTTGATTTTAATTTGGGTTTTTGACTCAAATATTAAATAATTGTCCAAAATTAATAAAATTTTCCCTAATTGGAAAAATAAATGGTAAAATTAACACAAATAAATGGATTAATGTTTATTTTTTTAATAAAATTTTTAGAAAATAAAAAAGGGATAGATTAAAAATCTACCCCTTTAAGGTGGCATCGACTGGAATTGAACCAGTGACACAAGGATTTTCAGTCCTCTGCTCTACCAACTGAGCTACGACGCCATCGTGAAACGGACTGCAAAATTAATTATAATTTTAAGATTACAAAATGTTTTTTGCAAAAAAAATGCATTTATTTTTCATGAAATGTTATACTGATATATTATTCAATATTATATCAGATGCACCAATATTATTTTTAACATAATTTAAACACACTTCAGATGCATTATTTCTTAAATCATCTTTATGTATTAATTCTTTTATTTTAATATTAAATTCTTCTTTTGTATTGATTGTAAAGGCACCCCCTAAATCTATAAGTGCTACAGCCTCCGAAAACCTTTTATAATTTGGACCAAACACTATGGGAACACCAAAAGTTGCTGCCTCTAATATATTATGTATGCCTTTGCCAAAACCGCCTCCAATAATTGCAAGGTCGGCATACTGATATAAATGCGAGAGGTATCCTATGCCATCAACGATGATAACTTTGGCTTCTTTTATATTGTTTTCATCAGCTTTAGAAAACAAAACAGCTGATGTGCCTATTTTCTCCTGAAGTTTTATAATTCTTTCCTTGTGAGTTTCGTGTGGAGCAATTATAAACTTAACATTCGTTTCATTTAGCTTCATATAATCTATAAGCAAATCCTCGTCAGGTTCCCATGTGCTTCCTGCAAGAATAATCTTAGAAGCATCTTCCTTAAATTTCTCTATAATCGAAAAAGATTTCTTTTGTGTTGCAATAGCCGAAACTCTATCAAAACGAGTATCTCCACTGATGATTACATTCGTATATCCAATAGTATTTAATAATTCTTTTGATGTATTATTCTGAACAAAAAAATAGGTAAAACTTCCCAATTGCTCCCTAAACCAAGCTCCATAAGCTTTAAAGAAATGCTGTGATGGACGAAAAATTCCAGAAATTAAATAGACAGGAATTGATTTTTGCTTAAGAATGTTCAGATAATTAAACCAAAATTCATATTTAATAAAGAAAACAAGAGTAGGATTTACAATTTGTATAAATCGTTTGGCATTAGAAGGAGTATCTATAGGCAAGTAGAAAATATAGTCAGCTTTATCATAATTCTTCCTGATTTCGTAGCCAGATGGGGAGAAAAAAGTAAGCAGTATTTTAAATTCAGGATGTAATTCTTTAAATTTCTCAATAACCTGACGACCTTGCTCAAATTCGCCCAAAGAAGCCGCATGAAACCATACAATCTTTGAAGTATTATTCCCTATAGTATTTTTTATTTTATTAAAAATATCTTCTCTGCCTTTAACCCAAAGTTTAGCTTTATTATTAAATAAAGAATAGATATAAATACCCGTAAGGTACAAATATATACTGAAGTTATAAAGAAAACGCATGTGGATTATTTGTAGTAATACCTGTTAGGTGCTCTGTTGTAAAGTGGGAAAATCCATCCGAATTTTATACCAAAAAGTCTGTCATGTTTCACCGACATATCGCTTGTGCGGGTATCGAAGTTAAATTCTCTTAACGATTTTGTCCAAGCCTGGGTATATTCTACACCTACAAAAAAGTTTGTTAGTTTTCGTTCGCTTAAATATATATAGCCAAGGAAACCTGATAAAGCATAACCATTAGAAAGTCTGTCGTAGCCTCTGGCATAGTCACCCATTAATCCCGGCACATCATTTTGATCAACCTCTATTCGGATGCTGTGCTGCATATAACCAAAGCTTCCCATCAAAAGTATGCCTGAATTTGGATTGGGTCCAAAGGCTGGAATTACTTTCCCTATTTTTAAATTAGTTGAAAACCCTCTTTCAAACATACGGATGTCTCCAAGGATTCCTTCTCTTGAGATAGGAGCCCCTTCGGGTGTTACCATATTTTTTAGTATTTGATCTTGTATTTTAACATCGTTTCCAAACATATAGTTAAAATCAACACCAAATATCCAGTTCTTTTTAGTTTTAATTGAGAAAGATGGGCCTAAAGTAGAGTTGTCGCCATACCTTTGAGCTAAGTCACCACCCGAAAACTGATAGGAATAAGTTACAGCTATCATTGAGCAAAAAACTGTCGAGTCTTTAATATCAGCCTGTGCTTTGCTTGTATTGCTGTTTAATAAAGTTGAAATTGCGACTATTATAATGAGAAGATATTTTTTCATGCTTATTGTTTACGTATAAATTATTCTACTGTTTTTTTAATTAAAGAATAACGCAAAATTACTAAAATCATTACATATATTGTAGTTTTATTATCACCTTTATTAAAAAAAAGTAAAAAAGTATAGTATTTGAATGTAAAAAGTAGTATCTTTGCTAACTCATTATTCAGAAACTACGCTTATGAAACCATATAGAAATACACATCTTTATGATTATTGCAAGAGGCAATTTATGTCTTTTTTCAATTATGATAGTATTAAAGACACAACTCGCAAAAGTAATTTCATTGCAGACATAACACTAAACACTGACGATAAATATGCATTGTATACCTGCAAAGGTGATTTCAATTTTAATATCTTTACCGAAGGTTTTGATAAACTAGCAGAGCTTTGTCGTCAAAATAATCTGAAGTGTATCTTGTTCGATATGTCGGAGCTTAACAATCCTTTGCCCGATTGGGATAGATACAAAGCAGGTGAAGCTATTGCCGAGAAATTAATGGGTATTAAAATTGCCAGCTTCTCGAAAGCAAGTTTTACAAATGGTTTTACCATAAATGTTGCCTTCAATCGAGGCATTAATATCAAAGTTTTTACTGATAAAGACGAAGCTATAAAATGGCTTTTAAATTAACTGTTTTTTCTTTTCCTTTTTTCCTATTTTTATCTTATCAAACAAGAGTATTCACATATTTTTACACTTATATAATATATAGGTAAATAATATTATGTATTTTTGCAACGTTTTTATAGAAATAATACAAATAATTAATACCATATATATAATATGAAAAAGATACAGATGGTTGACCTAAAGAGTCAGTATGAAAAAATAAAACCTGAAATTGATAAAGGTATTCAAGAGGTAATTGATACTTGTGCTTTTATTAATGGGCCTTATGTTCAGAGTTTCCAAAAAGATTTAGAAACATATTTAGGTTGCAAACATGTAATCCCTTGTGCTAACGGTACCGACGCTTTACAGGTGGCGATGATGGCTATGAACCTTCAGCCGGGCGACGAAGTTATTACTACTTCTTTTACTTTTATTGCTACTGCCGAAGTTATTGCACTTTTAGGTTTAACTCCTGTTTTGGTTGATGTACTTCCAGATACATTTAATATTGATCCTATAGCTGTCGAAAAAGCAATCACTCCTAAGACTAAAGCTATTGTTCCTGTGCATTTATTTGGGCAATGTTCGGATATGGAAGCCTTGATGGACATCGCTAATCGTCATAATTTACATATTATCGAAGATGCTTGTCAGGCAATTGGTGCTGATTATATCTTTAAAGACGGAAGCAAAAAGAAAGCCGGAACTATTGGTTTAGTTGGTTGCACTTCGTTTTTCCCTTCTAAGAATCTAGGTTGTTATGGTGATGGCGGTGCAATATTTACAAACGATGATGAGTTGGCTAAACAAATTCGTGTGGTTGTTAATCACGGTATGGTTGTTCGTTATTACCACGATTATGTTGGCGTGAATTCACGTTTGGATAGTATTCAGGCTGCTGTATTAGGTGCTAAACTTAAACATTTAGACGAATATTGCGAAGCTCGTAACTATGCTGCTTCTTATTATAATAATGCTTTTGCTAACAATCCTAAACTTATAACTCCAGCTACTGCTAATAATAGTACACACGTTTTTCATCAGTATACTTTGGTGACTAAAGATGTTGATCGTGCTGCTTTGATTGCTCATCTTACCCAAAAAGAAATCCCTGCAATGATTTATTATCCAGTTCCAATGCATTTACAGAAAGCTTATTTAGATCCAAGATATAAGGAAGGTGATTTCCCTGTAACCGAAGCTTTATGTGCTAGTGTATTCTCATTACCAATGCATACTGAACTTGATGACGAACAATTAAAATATATTACAGATAGTGTTCTGGAATTTGTAAATAACAACTAAAATATAATGGAGAAAGAATTTTTTGCACACGAAACAGCAATCATCGACGAGGGTTGCACAATAGGTAAAGGCACTAAGATCTGGCATTTTTCGCACGTGATGTCCAATTGTACCCTTGGTGAAAACTGTAATCTTGGTCAAAATGTTGTGGTTTCTCCGGGATGTATTTTAGGTAAGAATGTAAAAGTTCAGAATAATGTTTCTATTTACACTGGTGTAATCTGTGAAGACGATGTATTCTTAGGCCCTTCGATGGTGTTTACCAATGTTACCAACCCTCGCTCGGCAGTTAATCGCAAGAGCGAATATGCAAAAACAGTGGTCAAAAGAGGTGCCACTATTGGTGCTAATTCTACCATAGTATGTGGTCATGATATTGGTGAGTTTGCATTTATAGGTGCTGGTGCAGTGGTTACTAAAAACGTTCCTGCTTATGCATTGCTGGTTGGCAATCCTGCCCGTCAGCTTGGTTGGATGAGCGAATACGGTCATAGGTTGGTGTTCGATAAAGAAGGCATTGCAATCTGTCCGGAGAGTAAAGAAAAGTATAAGTTGGAGAATGGCTCCGTTACTAAAATAGCTTAATAATATTTATATTTAATGAAAGATCAATTGAATTTTGGCTTGATTGGTGCTGCTGGTTACATAGCTGTGCGTCATATGAAAGCCATCAAAGATACAGGCAATAATCTGGTAGCTGCGCTGGATAAATTCGACAGTGTTGGCGTTATAGATAGTTATTTCCCGAATGCAGATTTCTTTATGGAAACAGAAAGATTCGACAGACATTTGGATAAACTTCGTCGTAAAGGTGATGAGCATAAGATAGATTATGTAAGCATTTGTTCGCCTAATTACTTGCACGATTCTCATATCCGTTTAGCTCTTCGCAATGATGCAAACGCTATTTGCGAAAAGCCTTTAGTTTTGAATCCTTGGAACATCGACTCTTTAGAAACTTTAGAAAAAGAAACAGGTAAAAATATCTACAACATACTTCAGTTGAGATTACATCCTGCTATTATTGCTTTAAAGGAGAAGATTCAAAACGGTCCTAAGGATAAGGTTTACGATGTTAATCTTGCCTACATTACCAGTAGAGGAAGCTGGTATCATTTCTCGTGGAAAGGCGATCTTGAAAAGTCGGGTGGTATTGCAACTAACATAGGGGTTCACTTTTACGATATGCTTACATGGATATTCGGCGATGTTCAAGATAATATTGTGCATAAATACGAAGCTGATAAGGCTGCTGGTTTTTTACAATTAAAACAAGCACGCGTTCGTTGGTTTTTAAGTATTGATTATAATGATGTGCCTGATGAGGTAAAGGCGAAACAACGTACTTTCCGCTCTATTACCGTTGATGGCGAGGAGCTAGAGTTTAGCGAAGGCTTTACTGATTTGCATACCGACAGCTATAAACATATTTTAAGTGGCGAAGGGTTCCGTGTTAAGGAAGCACGTAATAGTATTCAGGTAGTGCACGATATACGTCATAAAGAAGTGGTAGGTTTGAAGGGTGATTACCATCCTTTTTTAAAGAAATAAAAAAATTATTTTTAAACTAAATATAATTTTTATTTTTGTAAAAGGATTTATTAATAAAAAGGATTTAGAAACCATAAACTAAACTCTATATATTTATCAAACACTTTTAAAAAAAAGCTCTTGCTATATTTTTAGTAAGAGCTTTTTTTATAATAAAAACTTTCACATATTTTTGGGCAACAATTCCCACAGGGGTGGTGTTTCGGAAGTATTATTAATTGTTTTATTAGTAAAATAAGGCCTTTTCAAAAATTTATATTTTAAATAATGATAGTTTAATGGAAAAGTTTAGTAATTTTGCACCATGAAAAAAATGCTAAAAAAGCAAATTATAAAATTACCAAACTATGTGGGCGAATAGCTCTCATAAGTATGCAAAAACAACAACTCTAAGGTCAGGAATCAATACCTCTTTATTTAGTCTGTCAGCTACAGCTTTGAGCAAAAATCAAGGAAACACTAATTTTTTGGTGAGTGCTTTTCTTTATTTTAATAATAAGTCACATCTTTTCATAAAACCAAATCTCCGTTTTGTCGACAAGGCAAATCATTTGATGGATCGTGTCAGGTGTTTGTCGGAAATGGTATGTTTTTTAATTGATCGTGTCCGACAATTGTCTGACAAGGTAAATCATTTAATTGATCGTGTCCGACAATTGCCTGACAAGGCAAATCATTTAATTGATCGAGTCCGACGATTGCCTGACAAGACAAATCATTTAATTGATCGAGTCCGACAATTGCCTGACAAGGTAAATCATTTAATTAATCGAGTCCGACAATTGCCTGACAAGGCAAATTATTTAATTGATTGTGTCCGACGATTACCTGACAAGGTAAATCATTTGATGGGTCGTATTCTGCATTTGCCTGATACGATAAATCAGTTAATTGGTATTATTCGAGGTATGCCTGATAGTGCCAATTATAGAAATCAATATATAAATCATTAATAGATAACACAAATATATATAAATAACATATTATGCCAAAATTAGAAAACGAATTAAACAACTTTTTTGCTAGTGATGAAATCACCAATCAAAGATTAGATCCTTTTGCTAAAGGAGCACTTACAGTAATTATTGCACGAAATACTGATGGGAAATATGATGATATAATTGCAACTTTACAAGCTGCGTATGATCCTTTTCATAAAAATAATTCGAGTTTGAGTTCTGATGTTGTAATTGGAAGAGGTAAAACTGAATTAAGAGTAAATGTAATTGAAGAATTTAAGGATTTTGCAAGAAATAGCAGAGGAGCCGTTAGAACTAAATATTTTAAACTTCATCACGATCTTTATGTCGAGATTTATCCAAACGAATTGACGGATATAAATAAAATGAATAAGGTAACTTCTGGAATAATAATAGATAGATATGCTGATAGAGTGCATGCGCATGTAGCTGATTTTACACCGGCTTTTGATACCGAAGCAGCAAGTTTTAAAACTAGATATGCAGCAGCAGTTGATGTTCAAACTACAGCAAAAGGTAGTGTTAGTGAAGATCGTACGGGCAGAGATGATGGTAGGGATTTATTAAATAAAGAACTTTATGCAGCCTTTAATTTTGTAAAATCAAAATGTTATGCTAATTATGAATATATGCACGGGATTTTCCCATTAGAAACCCTTTACAAACATACTCCTCACGACATCAAACATCTTAACGGATTAGTGGATGCCTTGGCAACTGTAAATGCTGCCGAAGCAATTTATGATGGAACGTATTGGATGTTGCTTCATAACATAGGCCCAACCGACCTAAGAGTAGGTCTGGAACTTACTGCCACAACAGCTGTTGGCATCGCAAATGGCAAAGTTGTAAAAAAAGGTATGAGTAAATCTTTTAAAATAATAACAACAGGCGACCCTACTAACCATTTTATAAACATCACCAACCTAAACCTTACAGAAGGTGGAAGCTGGAAAATGGATATTTATCAGGAGGACTAATCAATTACGAATTACGAATTACGGAAAAGGCTATTAGTCGTTTAGACTTTTAGTCTATTAGGAAGAAAACCTAACAGGTTTTGGAAACCTGTTAGGTTTAGTAAAAAAGAAAGAGCCGTTATCATTTGTTAGATAACGGCTCTTTCTATTTTTATCCGCTAATCGACTTCGTCGTTAAGCGGAAAGCAAATCACTATATCGCTAATTCACCAAATCACTAAATCACAAAATATCTTTCGTAATTCGTAATTATTAATTCTTAATTCTTAATTCGTAATTCGTAATTGATTAAGCCATTAGTTTCTTATATCTAATTCGCTTAGGAGCCTCATCACCCAATCGTTTTTTCTTGTTTTCTTCGTATTCAGAATACGAACCCTCAAAGAAATAAACTTGCGAATCGCCTTCAAAAGCTAAGATATGAGTAGCAACTCTATCTAAGAACCAACGATCATGCGAGATGATAACTGCACAACCTG
>CAYRBL010000102.1:0-9735 GCA_964422385.1 uncultured Bacteroides sp. | reverse complement strand
CTGGAGTTCAGACGTGTGCTCTTCCGATCTCTGACACAACAACGTTAAGTACTAATACAAATTATACTTTTATTGCAACATCAAACTTAAAATTAGTTGCGAATTTTAAATTAATAGTTAAAGATACAATAACAACTATTGCAAATCCTACAATTGGAGGTATAACATCGGGTGATACTATTATTACAAATAATTCATCCGTAACAGTTCATGCTATTGCAAATCTGGGTTATGTATTTACAAAATGGTGTACAGCAACTGATACAAATACTTTCAGTACTAATGCAAACTATACTTTTATTGCAACATCAAACTTAAAATTAGTTGGTAATTTTAAATCAACAGTAGGGATAGAGAATATATATTCAAACAATAATTTAAATATTTATCCCAACCCAACAAAAGATGAACTAACAATTGAGATGAATGGGAATAAAGAAAAAGTAGCTTTTGAAATCTTTAATTCAATTGGTCAATCTATTTATAAAGGAAACTTAATTGAGAAAACTACAGTTCAAACTTCAAGCTTTGCACCGGGAGTTTATGTGATAAAACTTAATAATGGAAAGGTTTTTGAGTTTAAAAAGATAGTGAAAGAATAAGACCTCTCCCACCTCGGCTCCGCTCGGTGACCGTTGGAGAGGTATTAAAAGAATAAAAGGCTAGTATCGGAATGATATTAGCCTTTTGTGTTTTATATGTAACCCCAGAATTATTTCAAAAATCAATTGTAATTGTAATGAAATCATAACACCTCTTCGAGGTTTGAGAATTATATTGTGTGTTATTTTCTACAATCATTGCACTCCTTCGGAGTTAAGAAACAAGTATTCTATTATTAGATATGGTCAAAAAAAAAGTCCATCAATTACGATGGACTTTTCTTCATTAAACTAAACAAATATGATTATGAAATTGTGATTTGACGTGCAGGTTTTTCTTTTGCTTCTTCCCTTTTTGGAATCTCTATCATCAAAATGCCATCTTTGTAAGTAGCATTTATGTTATCGGTATCAACCAATTCGGGCAAACCAAACGAACGTTTAAAACTACTGTAGCTAAATTCTCTTCTTGTGAATTTCTCATTATTTTCTTCCTTCTTTTCTTCTTTCTCCGAAGAGAGCGTAAGGATTTTGTTGTGAAGATCTATCTTAAAATCTTCCTTACTTAATCCTGGTGCAGCCACATTAATTTTAAAATCGTCTTTGCTTTCTGTAATATTTACAGCAGGCATGTTGTAGTTTGTTGTTGTTGCGAAAAAATCCTGCAAAAGGTCTTTGCCAAAAAATTCATCTGTTGAACCTGGCATGCAACTGTGTTTTCTAATCATTGGTATCATAAAATGTCCTCCTTTTTTTTATTGTTATTAAATTAATTTTATTGAAAAGGAACTTTCAATCTTTATGCCAAAGCAAAAATACTGACAAAATGTCAGGTTTTGATAAAATAAAAGGACTTTTGATACAAAAAATACTGACAAAATGTCAGGTTAGAACAATGTAAATAGTAAACGAATGTTAAGATAAGTTACAATTAATCCAATAATGAAGAGGGTTACAGTAGTGTAATTAACATTTACAAACTTACCCATCACTTTTTTGGAAGAAGTTAAGTAAACCTGAATAAAAATTGTAAAGGGCAATTGAATACTTAAGAACATTTGCGAAATAATTAAACCTTTAAAAGGATCGCCAATGGTATATATCAAAATAAGTGCAAGAAATAGCGAAATGGCAACACCTATCCGAGAATGATTATCCTTTAAATCGTAGGGTTCGCCATACATACCTGCAAAAATAGAAGCACCCGCCATACCCGAAGTAATTGTAGAAGCAACTCCTGCAAATAATAAAGCAATCGCAAACACATTACCAGCATTATTGCCAAGCAAAGGTGTTAACATATTTTGGGCTTGCTGCAACTCGGTAACATGTATATTATGTTTGAAAAAAGTAGAAGCTGCCAGCAAAATCATAGCACTATTAATAGCCCAGCCAACAATCATCGAAAACAAAGTATCGATAAATTCATAATCCATCGTCTTCTTTATATGTGCTTCATCCTTTAAATTATGCTGCCGGCTTTGAATAATTTCTGAATGTAAATAAATATTATGAGGCATCACTACTGCCCCCAAAACACTCATAATAATAAGCATAGAACCTTCGGGAATACTAGGTTTAACCCATCCAATAGCAGCATCTGTCCAGTTGATATGCACTAAAGTTAATTCATAAATAAAAGACAAACCTATAATGGAAACAAAAGCAATAATCCAACGCTCAATCTTACGGTATGAATTAGTTAAGAGCATTATAAAAACAAAAACGGCAACTAAAATAGCACCGATAGAGATAGGAATGCCAAACAACATATCCAAAGCAATAGACGCTCCAAGTATTTCAGCCAAAGAAGTAGCCACAGAAGCCATCATTGCTGAGATAAGAACAGGGCGCGAAACCCATTTTGGCGTGTGAATAGTAGCAGCTTCCGACAAACACAAACCTGTGGCAATACCCAAATGCGCAACATTATGCTGTAATAAAATCAACATAATAGTAGAAAGAGTTACCATCCACAGCAGTGTATAGCCATAATCGGCACCTGCAGCTACATTAGAAGCCCAGTTGCCCGGATCGATAAAACCGATGGTTACCAATAAACCCGGACCTATGTATTTGATGATATCCAAAGCCCCGAAACGTGGCTTGTAACCTGGCTTGTCAATGTTTTTTAAAAAATTCTTAAAAAGCATTTGATAGTATTTTAAATAAAAACAGACCTAATTAAACAAAATAAAAAAAGTATCATTATAAAAAGAATACATTTTATAATGATACTTTAAAATATAAATTACAACTTATATTGCTTGATTCACATCGAAGTTTTCAAGATTCTCAGCAACACGTTTTAGATACATACCACCCAAAGCACCATCTACAACTCTATGATCGTAAGCCAACGACAAAATCATCATGTGACGAATGCCGATAGTATCACCTTGTGGAGTTTCGATAACAACAGGCTTCTTTTGGATAGCACCAACAGCTAAAATAGCCACCTGAGGCTGGTTGATAATAGGAGTTCCGGTGATAGAACCAAAAGATCCAAGATTGGTAATAGTAAAGGTACCATCCTGAATTTCGTCAGGATTAAGTTTGTTCGAACGAGCTCTATTTGCAAGATCATTTACTGTTTTCGAAATGCCTAATAAGTTCTTCTGTTCAGCATTACGTATAACAGGAACAATTAAATTGCCGCTTGGTAAAGCAGTAGCCATACCTATATTAATATTCTTACGAATGATAATTTTAGTACCATCCACCGATGCATTAACGCCTGGATAATCTTTGATAGCCCTTGCAGCTGCCTCAATAAAGATAGGTGTAAACGTAAGTTTTTCTCCTTCTCTTTTCTCAAAATTATCTTTCGTTTTATTTCTCCACATCACAATATTTGTCATGTCAACTTCGATAAAAGAAGTAACATGTGGAGAAGTTTGTTTCGACATCACCATGTGGTCAGCAATTAGCTTACGCATACGATCCATCTCTACAATCTGATCACCTGTAGACGAAACCACCTTAGGTGCCTCGTGAATAACTGGTTTTGGAGTAGCTTTTACTTCAGGAATTGATGCAGCAACAGGAGCAGCACCTCTATTTTTGATATAATTTAAAACATCGTCTTTAGTAAGTCTGCCATCTTTTGCCGATCCTTTTACATTTTCTAGTTCTGATAGCGAAATACCTTCTGCCTTCGCAATACTTCTAACCAAAGGAGAGAAAAATTTATCGCTGGAATCAGTAGCTGCAACAGCTTCTGTTGTAATTGTAGTTTCAACAAAAGGTATATTTACAACTTCCACAGCTTTTTCTTCAGCTTTTGGAGCAGCACTTATTGTTTCGGCTTCTTCATTAGCAACTAGAGCAATTACAGTCCCAATTGGCACTGTGTCGCCTTCGTTATAAAATTTCTTTTGGAATTTTCCACTTATAGGTGATGTTATTTCGGAATCAACTTTATCAGTAGCAATCTCGGCAATGGCATCATCCTCATTTATCATATCGCCTTCGTTTTTGAGCCATCTGGTAATAGTCGCTTCTATTACGCTTTCTCCCATTCTGGGAATTAAAATCTCTGCTTTTGCCATTATTTATAAATTTTCGTTATGCTATAAACAGTTTCTTATATAAAAAGTTTTAAATCTATTTGAAATGTAAATGGAATTATCTAATTAAATAAAAATCCCACTACCTATAATATTATTACAGTCAGTGGGATTATGTTATTATATAGATAAAACTTATTTACTCTTCCCTTGATTAGCTACAGCTTCCATCAGTTTCCTGATTTCTTCTTCATCACCTAAAAAGTAATCTTTGATAAGATTTAAGTTGTCATCAAATTCAAAAACGTAAGGAATACCTGTAGGTAAATTAAGACTTACAATATCACTATCACTTATATTTTTTAAATGTTTAATAATCCCTCTTAAGCTATTACCGTGAGCAGCAACCAAAACTTCGCCACATTCTAATAGCTTTTTAGAAATATTATCTTGCCAGTAAGGCACTATTCTTTCAACAGTTTCTTTTAAAGATTCTGTTAAAGGAAGCAAATTCTTATCAACATCAGCATATTTAGGATCCAACCAAGGAGCTCTTGGGTCATTCATTTCTAAAGTAGCTGGAGGAACATCATAACTCCTTCTCCAGATATGCACCTGCTCATCACCATATTTCTGGGCAGTTTCTGCTTTATTTAAACCTTGAAGCAAACCATAATGTTTCTCATTAAGTCTCCAGTTTTTCTCAACAGGAAGCCATAACAGATCCATTTCTTCCAGCATAAAGTTTAATGTCTTTATTGCTCTTTTTAAATAAGAAGTATAGCAGTATTTAAACTTAAAATTGTTTTCTTTTAAAACTGCTCCTCCTTTTTTAGCTTCTTCTATTCCTTTTGGCGACAAATCTACATCTGTCCAGCCTGTAAAACGGTTCTCTTTGTTCCATTCACTCTCTCCATGACGAACTATAACTAATCTTTTCATATTGATTTTTTTTATTAAACCCCACCCCAACCCTCCCCTAAGAGGGGAGGGAGTAAGCAAGTATTATTAATTTTTAATTCTTAATTCTTAATTGTCTTATAACTTTAGGCACTTTAAGTACTTTAGGCACTTTAGGCACTCTTTTTCTCTAACATATTTTTAGAAGACATTATCACGATAACTATTCCTGCAATTACAAAAGGAATGCTTAATAGTTGTCCCATATTTAAGGTCATCTGACTTTCGAAATTTACTTGATTTTCTTTTAAGAATTCTATAATAAATCTTACCATAAATAAAGATATAAGAAAACTTCCAAAGATCATACCTGGCTTTGGTTTTCCATCTTTCATATAATAATATTTAAGCAAAGCAAAAAAGATAAGCAGATAACATAAAGCTTCATAAATCTGAGTAGGATGACGAGGATCAGCAGCATTATCTCTAACAAAAATAAAACCCCAAGGCAAATTAGTAACATGACCATATATTTCGGAGTTCATTAGATTGCCTGTACGGATGCATACACCAGCTAATGCCACAACGATTACTATTCTATCGAGTACCCACCAATAGCTTATACCTGTTTTGCGATTGTACATATAAAGTGCAATAATAATTGCTATAGCAGCACCATGACTAGCCAATCCGCCATGCCATACTTTTAATATTTCTAAGGGATTTCTTAAATACTCTGCAGGTTCATAGAATAAACAATGTCCTAAACGAGCTCCAACAACTGTTGCTAATATCATATAGATTGCAAGTTTGTCGAGTAATGGTAAAGCTACTCCTTCTTTTTTGAAGAATTTCTCCATTATTAAATAGCCAATGTAAAAGCCTAAAGCGAAGAGAAGCC
The DNA here is from genome assembly GCA_964422385.1 of uncultured Bacteroides sp. Classification (GTDB taxonomy): domain Bacteria; phylum Bacteroidota; class Bacteroidia; order Bacteroidales; family JACABE01; genus JBAXLO01. The sequence continues at coordinate 3,823 of CAYRBL010000102.1, read as the reverse complement.
CATACCATCTTATGGATAAACCTCCTAGGTGTAATATTTCGGGGCTGACATTCCAGGTTATGAAATTTATAAGCATACTTTTTTTAGGCAAAATTATAAAACATTAGACACCTAAATGAATGGATTAACTTTTTTTATGATAAAGATAGCAGTTGTTAACTGAATTATTACGATATTTGCACCTGAAAATCATAACCTATACAATACGCATTTAATGCAGGATACCAGCAAAAAAAAGAAGCAATGGCTTATTAAATTAAAGAACAAGTACAGACTTGTTGTGATGAATGACGATACTTTTGAAGAAAAGTTGTCCTTTCGTTTATCCCGACTCAATGTATTTGTTGCACTCGGAACGCTTTCGATTGTGTTGGTTTTCCTCACAACATATATCATCGCTTTTACTCCTTTACGTGAATATATTCCTGGATACACCAATCTTAAACTTACTAAAGAATCATATAATAATGCATTAAGATTAGATTCAATGCAGGCTATTGCCAAAAGTCAGGAGTTGTATCTTTACAATCTTAAACTTTTGTTGGATGGCAAAATGATTATTGATAAAGTGCAACAACCACGCGATACTACTAAGAAGTACAATAATATTGTTCTTACTAAATCAAAAGAAGATTCTATTTTGCGTCGTGAGGTTGAGAAAAGAGACAAGTATGATTTGGCTTCTCAGGATTTGATGATACAAACCGATGAGCAAGCTAAAGTAAATTCATCTATCAATTCTTACCTTTATTTTACACCTCTAAAAGGTGTCGTGCTTAATGGATTTGATATTGGCAAAAAGCATTATGGAATTGACATTGCAGGTAAAAAGGATGATGTAGTTAAAGCAGTTTTGGATGGCACTGTTATCTTTTCGAACTGGACACTCGAAACAGGATATATAATAGGTATACAGCATCAGCATAATCTGCTTTCAGTTTATAAACATAATTCAGCTTTGCTTAAAAAGACTGGCGATTATGTTAAGGCAGGCGAAGCTGTTTCTTATGTTGGCAACTCGGGCGAACAAAGTAGTGGTCCACACTTGCATTTTGAGTTATGGTATAATGGCAGTCCGGTTAATCCTCGTGACTATATTTCTTTCTAATAAAATTACCTCTATACATATTTAATGAAAAAAAGAGTAGCGATTTTAGGTTCAACTGGCTCTATCGGAACCCAGGCTTTAGAAGTTATTAAGGACAATTCAGAGATATTTGAAGTAGAAGTTCTGACTGCTCATTGCAATGCCGATTTATTAATTCAACAAGCTATAGAATTCCAACCCAACGCTGTTGTTATTGGTTCTGATAAATTATATTCAAAAGTTTTTGAAGCTTTAAATCCACACGATATAAAAGTTTATGCCGGTGAAGATTCCCTTACCCAAATAGTAGAATCTGATACTATAGATATAGTGTTAGCAGCTATTGTAGGTTTTGCAGGATTAAAATCAACGATTCGTGCAATTGAATATAAAAAGCCAATTGCATTAGCAAATAAAGAAACTTTGGTAGTAGCAGGCAAGCTGGTTACTACTTTAGCTCGTGAAAATGGAGTTAATCTTTTGCCTGTCGACTCCGAACATTCAGCTATATTCCAATGCCTGGCAGGAGAATTTATAAATCCTGTTGAGAAGATTTATTTAACTGCTTCAGGTGGTCCTTTTAGAGGTAAAGATAAAGAGTTTTTACAAAATGTAACAAAAGACCAAGCCTTAAAACACCCTAACTGGGAGATGGGCAAGAAGATTACAATAGATTCTGCTTCGATGATGAATAAAGGTTTGGAGGTGATTGAAGCTAAATGGTTGTTTGGTTTAAAGCCTGAGCAAATTGATATCATCATACATCCTCAGTCTATCATTCATTCAATAGTACAGTTTACGGATGGTTCGATGAAGGCTCAAATGGGTTTGCCGGACATGAAATTGCCAGTTCAATATGCATTATCATATCCGTATAGACTAAAAAGTAATTTTCCACGTTTTAACTTCTTAGATTATCCTCAGCTAACTTTTGAAAAGGTGGATAGGGATTTGTTTAGAAATATAAACCTTGCTTATGAAGCAATGAATAAAGGTGGAAATATGCCTTGTATTTTAAATGCTGCAAACGAAATGGTGGTTTATGCGTTCTTAAAAGAGAAGATAAAGTTTTTGGAGATGCCAGATATTATCGAAACATGTATGCAAAAGATGCATTTTATTGCTGAACCAAGTTTTGATGATTATGTTGCTTCAGATAAAGAAGCAAGGAGAATGGCAGAAGAATTAATAAATAAGAGTGCCTAAAGTGCCTAAAGTACTTAAAGTGCCTAAAGTTATAAGACAATAAAAAAGTAAAACGAATTAAGAAATTGCAATTAAGAAATAAACATTCATAATTTATAATTCGTAATTCGTAATTTGTAATTCGTAATTAAATAAAAACAATAATACTAAAATAAATTATGGGTGTATTAACACAGATCTTCGGCTTAATATTAAGTTTATCAATATTGGTACTCTTACATGAATTAGGTCATTTTACATTAGCTAAAATTTTTAAGACAAGAGTTGAGAAATTCTATCTATTTTTCGATCCCTGGTTCTCTCTTTTTAAGTTTAAAAAAGGAGATACCGAGTATGGTATTGGCTGGCTTCCTTTGGGTGGCTACGTTAAAATATCAGGGATGATAGATGAGTCAATGGATAAAGAACAATTAAAACAAGAACCACAACCTTGGGAGTTCCGTTCGAAACCGGCTTGGCAACGTTTCCTTATTATGATAGGTGGTGTTGTTGTGAATTTCATACTTGCTTTGGTTATTTATTCTATGATATTGTATGTTTGGGGCGAAGATTACCTTACCGTTAAGGATATGAAATATGGTTTACAATTTCATAGTGTAGCTTTAAAAGCAGGTCTGCAAAATGGTGACAATATCGTTAAAATAAATAATGATGCAGTTGTAGAATTAGACGATGTACGCAGATTAATTGCCAAAGGTGATGTAAAAGATATTACTGTTCAACGAAAAGATAGTACTTTTACTATACAGATTCCTTTTGATTTTAAAGGTAAACTAAACGAAGCAAAAGCGGTTAAATATATTGTTGAACCGCGTTTCCCTTTCATAATCGATAATGTAGTAAGTGGAAATCCTGCTGCTAAAGCTGGTTTAAAAAGTGGTGATCAGCTTATAGCTATTAACAATATTCCAACTCCATACTGGCAGGACTTTACCGAAAAGGTTGACAGTTTTAAAGGAAAAGAAGTTGAAATTACCTATATCAGAAACAAAGTTGAACTGAAACAAAAAGTAACTTTAACTGCGGATGGTAAATTAGGTGTACAACCTGTGAATCCTGTTAAACTTTTAGATTTTAAGAAAAAAGAATATGGTTTCTTTAGTGCAATTCCTGCTGGTATTAATCTAGGCATAGAAACGCTTACTACTTATGTATCGAATTTAAAATATCTTTTTACTAAAGCGGGAGCGCAACAAGTAGGAGGTTTTGGAGCTATAGGTGGTTTGTTTCCTAAAACATGGGACTGGCAAAGCTTTTGGAATCTTACAGCATTATTATCGGTAGTGCTTGCTTTTATGAATATATTACCTATACCAGCTCTAGATGGTGGTCATGCATTATTCCTAACTTTCGAGATTATTACAGGCCGCAAACCAAGCGATAAATTTATGGAATATGCCCAAATTGGCGGTATGATTGTACTCTTCTCGCTATTGATTTTTGCTAACGGTAACGACTTATATAAATGGTTATCCCAATATTTTTAAGATCGGAAGAGCGTCGTGTAGGGAAAGAGTGTTCAGAGCCGTG
>CAYRBL010000101.1:0-9828 GCA_964422385.1 uncultured Bacteroides sp. | reverse complement strand
TAATTCATAATTCATAATTCATAATTCATAATTAAAAAAGGCTGAATGTATTTCTACAATTCAGCCTTTTTAATATTAATCATAAATATTTGTTATTTTAATTTGCCTAGTATTTCTATTAAAGATTTTAAATCTTTTGCTTTGAAATCAAATGAATCATCTACCATTTCTTGATAAACAATTTCACCTGTACGGCTGTTCATTATCTTTATCTGGCTACCTCTTTTAACAAAATAATAAAAAACATTTTCATCTTTCATTATTTTTTCATTCAAATCTTTTAAATCAATTACCTCGTAAGTGCCTGGGTATTTCTCAAATATTTTCTTTATATCATAAGGCTCTTCAGGATTATTTACATACTTTAATTTGTGTTCTGTTTCGCGTATTAAAGTTGTATTAGGTATATACAATGTATTGGATTTTACATTTTGGAGTTCTTGTTCGTTACATAAATTAATAGACTTTTTAGAAAAATAATTACTTTTCACAGCCTCTTTATCGGGTTCTTGTAAATAAGTTTGAAATTCTTGAACATAATTTTTAAAAATACCAGGACCACTATTTAAAGCCAAGCCTGCACCAAAAAACTCACCTTTAAAAATATCATTTACATAAAAAGTAACTGCAGGATCGAAGTCTAAATAAATAAATGCAAATTCGTTGGCTATTTTTTCAAAGTCGAACTTTTTATTCCCTTTTTTCTTTCTAAACTTAGCCAACTCATCAGCATAAGGTTTCCAAAGAGTGTATTTGTAAGATAATTTAGTAGCAGGTTTATCTAAATTAAAACCTGCAGGATACGATACCGACAAAGTTAAATAATAACAACCTTCCTTTAAGCTCTCAACCAATTGAGAAGGGTCGATGATTTCGATTTCCGAAAGTGTCCAATACTTTTTTAATACTTCAGCGTACTCAGCATTTACATCAAAAGCCTTCTCATCTATTGGGACAATCAACTTAGACTTTTTGATTAATTCGACTTCTTTTTTTAATTGTGGATTGTTAAAATTAATGAATTGTCCATTTGCATTAAACGAACATAATGCAAATAGCATTAAAATTACTTGAAAATATATAATCTTTCTCATATTGATATTATTTTTGCAAACATACACATTATTATTAAATAAAAGAGCATTTTTAAGAATAAACACTTTATATTATTAAATTAAACATAATAAGAAAAGTTTATAAGAAATATATAGACTGAAAAATAATTTTATCAGAATATAAATGTAGTACGAAAAAAGGCATACAATATATATAGTGTTAATTTATGCTTAAAGTTTGAAAAAACAATAGTTCTTAAATTAATAAACATTACTTTTGTAAACAAAAAAAGGATCCAAATATTTTTTATAACGTATATATAATGAAAGAAAACAAATTATTTCTTATTCTAATCTTCTCAATAATTATTTTAACATTTTCGTGTACATCGGGAAATGCTGACAAAGAGAAAGCAATTAAAAAAGTAAGTAAATCGATGCAATTGGAAGGCTTTGTAGCCAAATCTACTGTTTTAGATATGAATATTTCAGTATCTGGCACCTTAAAATCGTTTGAAGAAACCGTATTAATGCCCGAAATATCCGGTAGAATAGTAGAAATAAAAATTCAAGAAGGAAAAGCTGTAAAAAAAGGTAGTCTTTTGATTAAATTATATGATGGAGATTTGCAGGCACAGTTAAAGAAACTTCAGGCACAACTTAAAATAGCAGAACAAACATTGAAACGTCAGGGTGATTTGATGAAAGTAAATGGAATAAGTCAAATTGACTTTGACCAGACAACCCTACAGGTTAATTCAATAAATGCAGATATAGAAGTTTTAAAAGTTCAGATTAGAAAAACAGAAATACTTGCACCTTATGATGGCACTATTGGATTAAGAAATGTGAGTCTTGGTGCACAGGTTTCGCCAGCAACTGCACTTACTACTATAAGAGCAGTTGAACAATTGAAACTTGATTTTAGTGTGCCAGAAAAATACAGCAAAGAAGCAGGAATAGGCAAAAAGATTAAATTTACGGTGCAGGGAGACGATACTAAATATAATGCAAGCGTATTGGCTACTGAAGAAGGTATTGAAGCAACAACTCGAAATTTGAAAGTAAGAGCTGTTGTGTTAGGCAAAACAAAAGCACTTGTACCTGGCAAATTTGCAAATGTTGAACTTACCTTAGGCGAAAACAAAAATGCAATAATGATACCAACACAAGCTATTATACCACAAGAAAAAGACAAGAAAGTTATTATAACTAAAGATGGGAAAGCAAAAATGATAAGTGTAAAGACAGGCATCAGAAAAGAAGCTAACATCGAAATAATATCAGGGATAGAAGAAGGAGATACCGTAATAACAACAGGTCTACTATTTGTGAAACCTGGCGATGCAGTTAAAATTTCAAAAGTAATAAAATAAGAAATAATGACATTATCTGATTTTGCATTAAAACGTCCGGTTGCTTCAATCGTGATGAGTTTGGCGATTGTTTTGTTCGGTTATGTTGGCTTTAGTTTTCTGGGCGTACGTTTGTACCCCGCCATCGATCCTCCAACTATTAGTGTTCAAACAAACTATACAGGTGCCAATGCTGATATTGTTGAATCGCAAATTACCGAACCCTTAGAGAAATCTATTAATGGTATCGAAGGCGTTCGCTCTATTTCTTCCTCGTCAAGTACTGGTAGTAGTAATATTTTAGTTGAATTTAATGTGGGAGCCGACCTAGAAAAGGCAGCAAATGATGTGCGTGATAAAACCTCTCAAGCTTCGAGAAACCTTCCTCAAGATATTGATGCTCCACCTATAGTTACTAAAGCAGATGCCAATGGCGATCCTATCATAACATTGGCTATTCAAAGTACTAAATTAAATGCATTAGAGCTTAGCGATTATTGTGAGAATATTTTGCAAGAGAAATTTCAAACGATACCTGGTGTAAGTTCTGTAGGTTTGTTCGGGCAGAAACGTCCTGCGATGAGATTGTGGTTGAACCCTGACAAAATGGCAGCATATAATGTTACTGCTTCAGATATTAATACAATTTTGCAAAAAGAAAATGTAGAGCTTCCAGGAGGTAAAATAAGAGGTAAATCAACTGAACTTATTATTAAAACGTATGGGAAATTGGTTAGCGAAGAAGATTTCAATAATCTTATTATAAAACAAACCAACGACCAGGTTGTAAGACTTAGTGATATCGGTGAAGCAGTACTCGGACCCGAAAACGAAGAGATCAGTGTTAAATTAAATGGTGCCGAAGGTATTTCTCTTTTTCTGGTACCACTTCCAGGTGCTAACCATATAGAGATAGCAGATGAGTTTTTTAAACGTTTAGAAGAAGTTAAAAAGAATATCCCACCAGGTACAAATCTGGATGTAGGTTTTGATAAATCAAAGTTTGTAAAACAATCCGTAAGAGATGTGTCCGAAACATTAATGATAGCTATATTATTAGTTGTTTTAATAATATTTCTTTTCTTTAGGAACTGGATAATAGCACTCCGCCCATTAATAGATATACCCGTTTCCTTAATTGGAGCTTTCTTTATAATGTATATTTTTGGATTTTCGATAAATGTTTTAACATTATTGGCAATAGTTTTGGCAACAGGTTTGGTTGTTGATGATGGAATTGTTGTAACAGAAAATATCTTTAAGAAGATTGAGGGAGGTATGGATAAATGGAAAGCTGCATTTGAAGGTACCCGTGAAATATTTTCGGTAGTAATTTCCACTTCTCTTACATTAGCAATTGTATTTATACCTGTAATATTTTTGCAAGGATTTACAGGTAGATTATTCAGGGAGTTTGGTATTGTATTAGCAGGGGCTGTTTTAATATCTGCATTTGTATCCTTAACTCTTACCCCAGTTTTGAATGTTAAATTAGGTACTTCAGGTACGCATCATTCAAAATTTTATTTAATGACAGAACCTTTCTTTGTAAATTTAGATAAATTCTACAGAAGGTTGTTAGCTTCATTTATGAAGACAAAATGGGTTTCAATAACTATATTATTTATATGTGTATTTTTAATATTTATTATTGGTAAGAATATTAAATCAGAACTTGCCCCACTCGAAGATCATAGCATTTTAAGAACTAACTTAACATTACCAGAGGGCACCGACTTTGATTACACTAAAAATTTATTGGAGAAAATCGGGCAACAAGTTATGGATAGCGTTCCTGAAGGTAGGCTTGTATTCACTAGAATTTCTCCTGGAGGAGCTGGTATTGCAAGTGCAAATTCGGGGGGATTAAATATATTTTTAACAGAACCTGATGAACGTAAGGCTACGCAGCAAGATATTTACGATAGATTGGTTCGTATGTATAAAAGATATCCTGCGGCTCGTATTATACCTATACAAGAGCAAACTATTGCTACATCTTTGTCTGGAGGATCGCAATTGCCAGTTCAATTTGTGATACAAAATCTAGAGTTTAGTAAACTTAAATCTGCTCTTCCTAAGTTTTTGGAAGAAGCAAGAAAAGATCCTGTTTTTGGAAACGTTGATGTTAATCTTAAGTTCAATAAACCTGAGCTAAATATTTATGTAGATAGATTAAAAGCTACCAATCTTGGAGTAAATTTAATTGATGTTTCAAATACGCTTAACTTCGCTTTAAGTGGTCGTAGATACGATTATTTTAATAGAAATGGTAAGCAATATTTTGTTATTGGGCAGCTAGAACGTAACGAAAGAAACGAACCAGCAAATATCTCATCATTATATGTTAGAAACAATACTGGTAACCTCATTCAGTTAGATAATCTTGTTAAGATTGAAGAGAACAGTAATCCACCGTCATTATATCATTTCAATAGGTATAAATCTGCAACTGTTTCTGCATCTTTAGCCGAAGGAAGATCTTTGGGAGAAGGTGTTGATGCTATGAAAAGAATATCTAAAAAAGTATTGGACGATTCGTTTCATACCGATTTAAATGGTCCTTCCAGAGATTTTGTTGAAAGTAGTTCTAATATTGCATTTGCTTTAGTTCTGGCTTTGGTTTTGATTTATTTGGTTTTGGCAGCTCAATTCGAAAGTTTCAGAGACCCATTTACAATTATGCTTACAGTACCATTGGCCATTGCAGGTGCTTTATTATCATTGTGGATTTTTGGTATGACTTTAAATATTTTCTCAGAGATCGGAATGATTATGTTGATTGGATTGGTAACCAAAAATGGTATCTTAATAGTAGAATTTGCAAATCAAAAACGTAAAAAAGGATTACATAAAGCCGAAGCTGTTTTCGAAGCTGCAGCAGCCCGTTTACGCCCTATCCTTATGACTTCACTAGCTACAATATTTGGCGCACTTCCTATTGCACTGGCATTAGGTGCAGGTGCTCAAAGTCGTGTTCCACTTGGTGTGGTAGTAGTAGGGGGATTGTTATTCTCCTTATTGCTTACTCTATTTGTAATACCAGTTATGTATACAATTATATCTGCAAAAAAGCTCGAAGATACGATAGATAATGTAACCTCTGATACTTTAATTAGCTAATTTATTAATAAAATGAAGAAAATAATTTTCCTTACATTAATAATGATTACAACTTTGTACATTCAAGCACAGAATGTACTTAGTGTAGAAGATGCAATTAATATTGCACTTAAAAACAACTATGATATCTGGGTTGCTCGTAACGATGCTGACATTTCTAAGCTTAACAATACTTATGGTAATGCTGGGATGGTTCCTAATATTTCTATTAGCGGCTCCGATAATTATGCGATAAATAATATTGATCAAAAACTTTCGTCAGGGAGTGAGATTACTGCATCAAATGCAAAATATAATACCTTTAGTGCAGGTGCTTTTCTTAATTGGACTTTGTTTGATGGTGGCAAAATGTTTGTTACAAAAAATAAACTTAACGAAATTCAGTCATTAGGCGAACTTCAATATAAAGACAAGGTATTACAAACAATTTATAATGTAATTTCAGCATATTATGATGTGGTGCGACAAACGCAGCAACTAAATTCGTTGGCTGAGGTGATAAATTACAATACCGAACGTGTAAAAATATTGCAAACAAGTTATGATTTAGGTTTAATTCCTAAGAATAATTTGTTGCAATCAAAAATTGATTTAAATGTTTTTACTGAGAATTTCGTTAATCAAAAGAGTGTTATTATAGCTTCACGACGTACTTTAAATTTATTATTAAGTAGAGATGCTGAAACTAATTTTTCTGTTAGCGATTCAATTTCTTCTAATTTTAAACTTAATAAAGAAGAAATTTTGAGTAAAATGTATACTAATAATACTACTTTACTTTCGTTGCAAAAGCAAATTGATATTTCGAAATTAAGTATTAAAGAATTTAATTCGATGTATTATCCAAAAATTAACTTTGTAACTGGATATAACTTTACTGAAAGTAATAATAGTGCAGGAAGTATTTTGATAAGCCGCATCAATGGGCCTCAAATAGGAGGGACGTTTACAATTCCTTTATATCAAGCCGGAAATATCAAACGTCAGGTTAATATAGCTAACCTTCAACTTAAATCAACTCAATATTTGCTAGAGTCGAGTAAAATACAATTGAATGTTCAGTTGCAAAATGCTATAACTGTTTATGAAAATCAGCTTCAATTATTAGAAATTGAAACTGAAAATTCGAATCTTACCAAAGAGAATTTAGAAATTGTAATGGAACGTTTAAGATTGGGGCAAACTACTGTATTGGAGGTACGCCAAGCACAAGAAAGTTTTGTAGATTCTCAAACCCGTTTAATAAATCTTAAATATAATTTAAAGTTAGCAGAAACTAAATTGAAACAATTAATAGCAAACCTTTAATCAATTAAGAATTAAGAATTAATAATTAATAATTAAGAATTAAGAATTTCGGTATAATACAATTAATATTTCTTTCTTTAAAATAAAAAAAAGCTCCTTCAAAATTTTGAAAGAGCTTTTTCTTTTTAACATTAACAACTACTAATTTTTAATTATTAATTCGTAATTGATTTTTAACCTGCGTGTGAACCGTCGCAGAAAGGTTTGTTTTTTGTAGCTTTGCACATACACATATAATGTGTGCCAGTTCTTTCAGCTTCAAATACGTTAGGTGTAATATCAGTTGTGTGATGCGAACCATCGCAAAATGGTTGGTTGTTCGACAATCCACATGCGCACCAAGCGTAAGTTTCGCCTTGTACTAATTCAACTGCTACTGGCATATCGCCTGATCTTTTTGGTGTATCCATTTTATTAAATTTTAAACTTTTTATTAATTTATTAAAAAACTGTTTCATTGTTATAAGTAACACGAATGTCCTAATAAAGTTTATTGTTTTTAATAAAGAAACTATTTTTAAATATTATTTCATAATTATTTCTGAAAAGAGAATAAATAGATTGCTACTATTAAAATTTTTCTTAATTTTACATCTTTAAATTTAAATCAAATTAAAATGAAAAAAATCATTACTATAATTGTAATTTTAATGATGAGTATTGCAGTGAATGCTCAGAACAAAGAAACTGGTAAATTTTTTATTGGCATCATCAAAACTCCACAAAATACAGGATATAATTTTATATCGTTTGATGTAAGCGATTATCTACGTTTCCCTCCGCCTAATGATGGTTGGGCGCGTATTCCACTTGGCGAAAAAAATCTTTCATCACCAAATTGGGGTTTAAACTTTGGTGTAATTGCTCCAATCAACAAAGAATTTGATTTTCTTTTAGACCTTCAATTTAGTTTTGGAAACTCTTTAAATGGTTTGTTTTTATTCGGAACTACTTATAATGTTATAAAAACAGATGTTTTTGCTTTCGGACCTACAGTAAAAGTTGGTTTTACTTACAGTAAAATTGATTTAGGCAAGGTTAGTGTTCACAACGCAAACTATATTGCTACAGCTGAGGGCGATTTTTATGATGGCGATAATATTTCGGCTTCTGTGTATGGTTTTGCCTATCAGGCTGGCTTTACTTCTACTTGTAAGCTTAGTAAAAAGGTTTCTTTATTTGGCCAATTTGGTATAGGTGGAGCTTATCTAGGGTTAATGGATATTGAAGTTACGCCTTATAGTGGCCCAAAGTTTAACATTAATTTATCGAGTAAAGATTGCGTAGAGGTAGACTCTTATAATCATATAGGATTTACTCCAAAGGTTAAGAGTTACGGTTTTTATTATAATTTAGGTGTAGCTTTTAATTTTTAAGATTATCTTTTTTATCCTCTAAAATTATTGGAAAATTGGAATCTGCTTTGGAAAATAGCCTTCTGGTGTTTACAAATAGCTTTTACTTCGGAAAATCGCCTTTTAAAGAAAAAAAATCGCTTTTTGCTTTAAGTAAATAACTTTCTGAAGAAAAAAATAGGATTCTGGTCTTTGCAAATAGGAATCTGAACAAAAAAATAGGTTTTTAAACAAAAAAAAGCGCTTTCATTATCGAAAGCGCTTTTTTTATTTAGTTATGAATACTTTTAACGTATTTCTCTTGGTTTATAACCTTTCCAACCATAATATAAAACAAACAGAAAACAAATTAATGGTAGCACAAAGCCAATGTTCATAGAATTTACATCGGCGATATGTCCCATTAATGGAGGTGCAACTGCTCCACCAACAATAGCCATTACTAAGAATGAAGAGGCACGTTTAGTATGACTTCCTAAATCCTTTAAACCTAAAGCAAAAATTGTAGGGAACATAATCGACATAAAGAAATAAATTAAACATAAAGCAATAATACCGATAGCACCTGCACCTGTAATAACTATAGCAGTAAGTATAACACAGATGATTGCATAAGTTAACAGAAGTTTATTAGGTTTGAACCAGGTCATAAATAAACTGCCTGTAAACCTACCAACCATAAATAAACCCATACCACTTATAGATAATATAAATACAGCTGTCTTTTTAAATAATTCTTCTTTCTCTGGAGTGCCGTCAGCAGCAGTACCAACCCATCCGATTAAAGTATTTAAAAGCCCTGAACCAACTACATTTTGTTTACTCAACGAATGAAAAATATCAACTGTATAATTTATGAAAAAACTGTTGATACCTGTTTGTGCAGCCACATAAAAGAACAAAGTAATAACTGCCAAAATAAAATGACGATAACCTAACAATGATTTATAAGCAACTTTCCAATTGGTTTCTTCAGCTTCGGTATACTCAACGTTTTCGTTTGCGGCTTCGTTAATTTCGGGAAGCTTGGTTAGGAAAAACATTAAAGCAACCAATAATACTATTATCCCAACGCCAATATAAGGGATACCTAATGTTGAGAATTTGTTCGCATTGTCAGTGCCTCCGTAAATAATCAAGCCACCAATCATCGGTCCGAATATCCAACCTAAACCATTGAAAGATTGCGAAAAATTTAAGCGTTGTGCAGCAGTTTCTTTTGGCCCCAAAACGGTAGAGTAGGGGTTAGCTGCAGTTTCCAGACAAGTCAATCCCAAAGCAATAATAAATAATGCAACTAAGAAAGCCCAAAACTGCTGTATTTCGATAGCTGGAATAAATAAAAAAGCTCCGGTTGCAAATAACAACAAACCAAAAATAATTCCTTTTTTATATCCATATCTTTTCATAAATATACCTGCAGGGATTGCCATCAGGAAATAGCCGCCATAAACTGCAGCTTGCACTAATCCTGATTGAGCTTTTGAAACGTGTAATATATCCTGAAACTGCTTATTCAACACGTCTAATAGACTATGGGCGAATCCCCACAAGAAGAATAAACTTGTTACTAATATAAATGGAATTAAATAATTTTTTCCATCAGGGCTTTTGATTAATGATACTTTTTTA
>CAYRBL010000100.1:0-9883 GCA_964422385.1 uncultured Bacteroides sp. | reverse complement strand
AAACCACAAAGTTATTTATTTTGATGTTCGGTTTATAAACAGAGTGGACTTAATTATTAATTTTTAATTCGTAATTCGTAATTCTTAATTATTAATTGATTTACCCAAAATATTTATGAATCAAAGCCAACAACAAATCAATATCAATAGGTTTGGTAATATAATTATTACAACCAACATCTATCGCCTTTTCTTTATCACCCATCAATGCAAAAGCAGTTTGTGCAATAATGACAACATCCGTATTAAAAGTTCTTATTTCTTTGGTAGCCTGATAACCATCTATGATAGGCATTTTAATATCCATCAATATTAAATCAATATCACTATTGTTTTTAACAGTTTCTATAGCATCTCTGCCATTTTTAGCACGAATTATTGCTATGTCTAATGATTTTAATTTTGTGTTGAGTAATATAAAAGAAGTGTCATCATCTTCGGCTATTAATATTTTAATTTTTTTAGTAATAATATCAGTTACCTGATTTAAAATAATAGTTTCGGTAACAACTGATGCCTTTTCTTTTATAGGATTATATGGCAAGGTAAAATAAAAAGTTGAACCCTTTTCTAATTTGCTCTCAACCCAAAGCTTTCCACCAAGCATTTCAACATACGCTTTAGCAATAGATAAACCCAAACCAGCACCCTGAAATGCTTTCTTGTTCTCGATATCAGCATGTGTGAAACGTTCGAATACTGCTTTTTGCCTATCAATTGGAATTCCAATCCCAGTATCTTTTATATAAAAAATGAAAAATGATTCTTTAATATTATAACCTATTTCGATACTGCCTCTTTCGGTAAATTTAATTGCATTTTTCACTAAGTTTGTAAATATACCAAATAGTTTTTCTTTATCTGAAGTAAATATTATTTCCTTTTCGGCAAGTGTATTTTTTAGATGTAACTTGATATTCTTTTTTGCAGCTTCAGGTAAAAAGAAATTTAAAGCAAATTCTAAAATCTCATTCAAATTAACATCACTAAGATTTACTTTCATCTGACCAGATTCTATCTTCGAAAGATCGATAATATTATTGATTAAATTAAGCAAACGATGCCCACTTTTTTCGATAATATCAATATAATCACTTTGCTTGTCATCAGCTAAATGAGGTTCTTTCAAAAGTTCGGTAAAGCCCAAGATTCCATTCATAGGAGTACGTATCTCATGACTCATATTTGCCAAAAAAGCTGACTTAAGTCTATCGCTTTCTTCAGCTTTAATTTTAGCTTTTCTTAATGAATTTTCTAAAAGTTTACGTTCAGTAATATCATTATAAGTCGAAAAAATCACTTGTTCTCTATTAAAAGTAATCAATCGAGAACTAACTAAAATAGTTTTATATTCTTTGTCGGTAGTTTTAGCTTCTGCTTCAAAATTTATTACAAATCCATTTTCAGTTAATTCATCAACTAAAGCTTTTCTTTGTTCAGGATACCTCCAAAAATCCAACATACTTAAGTTTTTTGATTGGTATTCTTTAATACCAAATAATTTTCGGGTAGCATCATTATAAAAAATTATTACACCATTCATCCGAACAATTGAAATAGGAAAGATTGCATTTTCAAGCAATGCTTTTTGTTGCATCTCGCTATCCTCTGACTTTTCTTTTGCTTTTAAAATCTCTTCTTCTCCTATTTTTCGTTCTGTAATATCATGCGAATTTAAAACTATTGAGTTTACATTCTCATCAGCTAATAAATTTCTAAAAGTAGTTTCTACCCATTTCCAAGTATCATTTTTAGCTTTAAAACGATATTGTAAAGTAAAGATATAAGTATTATCTTGTAAAAGTTTTTTTAATTCAGACAATACCATTTCCAAATCATCAGGATGCGTAAGTTCAGCAGGATTGTAGCTTAAGAATTCAGTTTCCTCGTATCCGAATATTTTAAGAGCATTAGGACTAACATATTTAAAATTCCCGATTGCGTCTAATAATATAACACTATCTGTTGCTTTTTCGATAATTGCTTTATAATATTTCCCCAATCTATTTGCTTTTTCATCAGCATTTTTTTGTTCGGTAATATCTGTAATATAAACAAGGTATCCTTTCAATCCACCATCATTATCAGTCAGGATCGAAATAGTTGTATTTAACCATGCCGTTCCTGATTTTGTGGTATTATATAGTTTAAGTTCTTTTACTTTTTCAAAATCAAACATTGCTTGAAAATGTACATTCTCTTTATTATTTAATTTAATTTTTATTTCTTCGGAAAGATTAGGGTCCTCAAACAAATTGAAATGCAGAACTTCCTTTATATCCTTTACACCAAATAAATTCAAACAAGCTGGGTTTACATCTATAAGTAAACCTTCCTTGTTATAGTGTTCGATAGCTATTGGCGATTGTTCATTTAATATTCTATATCTTTCTTCACTTTCTTTTAATGCTTTGTTTGTAACAAATTCGTTTAAATTTTTTACACCAATATTAGCAATAATATCTATAAATCCTTTTATGAAATCTAGGTATAAATCAAGTTTTTCTTTTGTCCAAATTGGCACCTTTTCTACTGCTTCAAGATACTCTCCTTCTTTAAATCCATACTTTGCAGCTTGAGTTTTAAAATAAGATAAATCTGGTTTTTCTAAAAAGAATTGACCTGTAAAGAAATTACCCAAATGCTTACCATCTATAATAATAGGAGTAGCATTGTCAATTAAACCATGTGGGCATTTATAACTTACAGCAGGATTTGCTTCCTGCAAATGTTCTAAAATATAGATGTCGCTTTTAATACATTCTTTTTCACATTCAGGATGCACGCGATGAAACTTTATACATACATCCTGCCATGCAACTGATGTAAGTACTTTTCCATCGTTATCAATAATTGCAGAAGGGAAAGAGTATATCAAATTAAGCTTTTCCTGTAAAGTTTGAAATAATGGAATGTCAATAATTTCTTCTAATTTATAATCCATGTTTTAAGCTTTAAAATTAGTTAATATGTTTATTAATCATATTCATCAATAAATTTGTTTTTATAGGTTTCGTAATATAATCATTACAACCAACCTCTATAGCTTTAACATCATCACCTTTTAATGCATAAGCTGTTTGAGCAATGATAATAATATCTTTATTAAATTCTCTTATTTTCCTGGTAGCTTCATAGCCACCCATAATAGGTAAATTAATATCCATTAATATTAAATCTAAATCCGAGTTGTTTCGGCATAATTCTATAGCATCAGCTCCGTTTTGAGCATGCAAAATCTCTTTACATTTACTTTTTAGCATTATTGTAATTAAAGTATCAGAGGTGTTGTCGTCTTCAACTATTAATACTTTTAATTTTTTAACATCCTTTTCTATTGTGTTAATATTGTCTTGAGTTTTAATATTAGTGTTTTCAACTATCAGATTGGTATTGTAGGGCAATGTAAAGTAAAATGTAGAACCAAGCTTTTCTTTACTTTCCATCCAAATCTTTCCACCAAGCATTTCAACATAAGCTTTGGTTATCGATAAACCTAATCCAGCTCCTTGAATTGCATTCTTATTTTCAATATCTGCCTGAATAAATCGTTCGAAAATTGCTTCTTGTCTATCAAGTGGTACTCCTATACCTGTATCTTTAACATAAAATTCAAGAAAAGCTCCTTTTAAAATATAACCAAATTCAATACTGCCTTCGTTAGTATATTTAATAGCATTTTTTACTAGATTAGTAATAATTGAATAGAACTTTTCGCGATCAGTATTGATTAACATATCTTTTGATGGCAAACTTTTTATGTATGTTAATTGCATTCCTTTTCCTTCGGCTTCAGGTTTGAAGAACGTATACACATAATCGAGTTGCTCATTAATATTTGTTTCAGCAATATAAGTTTCAACTGTACCCGATTCAATCTTCGAAATGCTTATAATATCATTGATAATATTAAGCATTCGATTACCACTTTTCTGAATTATAGTAACATATTCTTGTTGTTTTTCTCCACTTAAATCATGCTCTTGTAATAAATCAGCAAAGCCAAGAATCCCATTCATAGGAGTACGTATTTCATGACTCATATTGGCCAAGAAAGCTGATTTTAATTTATCACTTTCTTCAGCTTTTACTTTCTCAGCTATTAAATCAAATTCAATTTTCTTTCGATCACTGATATCACGCACAACATGTATCAATCCTTTTAACTCATTGTTTGCATCAAATCTTGGGATTGCTCTTATTTCAAGATAACGGTTAAGATGTGGTTCAAATATTTCGTTTGTAGAAGGTGTCCCACTTTTAGCACTGATGCAACTAGGGCAACCATCAGGAGGGCAATTTGTGCCATGATACATTTGATAACATTTTATATTTACATGCTCGTCTACAGCTGGTATTTTCAACATTTCTTTTCCTGCTTTATTTGATCTGATGATATTGAAATTCTTATCATGTATAGTTATCATATCCGTAATGGTATCAAAAGTGTCTTCCCAATCATTTTTTGATTGGAAAAGTAATTCTTCTGTACTTTTACGAATCGTAATGTCACGAGCAAAGCCACAATTATATTCTTTACCATTAAAATTAACATAAGTTGAAACAATTTCTGCTGGATACTGGCTCCCATCTTTTCTTCGATGGATTGTCTCCACATTAATATGTCCTTCTGTTTTCAATTTTTGCCATACATTTTTTAAGGATTCATCATTAGCACCAATACTAATTTCTTTTAACGACATTCCAATTAATTCATCTTTTGTATAACCAAGATCATTGCAAGCTGCATCATTTACATAAATAAATTTATTATTTGTATCAATCCAAAAAGCTCCATCGTAGTGTCTATCTATAGAGTGTTTTAATAATTTAAGTTGCTCTTCAGCTTTTTTACGTTCAGTTATATCCAAGAAACTTATTAGTACTTCTTGAATTTCGCCATTATTATTAAATACAGGGGTTCCATTTACATTTAACCAGATAATATCATTTTTTTCTGGGATAAATGCACCAATAACAAAATTTAAAAAAGGTGAATTAGTATTTAAAACTTTATTTACAGGATACTCATTCAATGCAAGTGGAGTTAAATCTTCTTGTACAAACATCCATCTAGGATCAATAGCAAGTTTTCCTTTCATTTGATCATCACTTAATCCTAATAGTTCAGAAGCTCTTTTATTATTTAAAGCTATTGAAGTATCAGGATTGTGAACGACTACACCTGCTTCAAGATTCGAAATTAAACTTTGATATCTGCTTAAACTAACTTTTAATGCCTCTTCTGCTTTTTTTCTTTCTCTAATGTCTCTTATTGCACCATCAATTTGGGCAGGATTTCCATTAATATCATAATTTAAATGAGCATTTACTGAAACATAAATTATTTCGCCTGTTCTTGATTTTAATTTTAATTCATAATCTCTAAGTTCGCCTTTAGCAATTATTGTTTCTAATAATTTATCACGATCCTGCGAATCATAATAAATATTAATTATTGATGTGTTAATTAGTTCTTCTCTTCTGAATTCAGTAAAGTATTTTATCGAAGGACTTATATCTTCAATAATACCTTGGTTATTTACAATAAAAAAAACATCTTGTACATTATCAAATATACTTTTATATTTATCTTCACTTTCAATTAGCTTTTTATCCATT
Source organism: uncultured Bacteroides sp. (assembly GCA_964422385.1). GTDB lineage: Bacteria > Bacteroidota > Bacteroidia > Bacteroidales > JACABE01 > JBAXLO01. The sequence goes on along the minus strand of CAYRBL010000100.1, from coordinate 4,261 downwards.
TTTAAGGAGTTCCATAAAATCAAGAATACACTAACGATAATTGATATTATTACTAAAGATGCAGATAATAAAGTAGGGTCTTGTTGATGATGCAAGATGTTTGTATCAATAAAGCCTTGTAAAACTATTATTGCAATAATTAAAGGAATAAAAGTTATAGATAATTTGTACCTAATTGAATTAGTCCCCGAAACATTAAAAGGAAATCCATTAATTATGCTAAAAAATATACATAATAATAAAAAACAGATAGCAGTAGGTAATGCAATTGGAATGAATTTTACCCCATATAAAACTGGTGATTGATAAAGATAGCCAATTAATACAATAAATGTAACTGAAAAAATTAATAAAGTAAATAAATCATTAAATATTTTACTTGTTTTGCTTTTAAAATAGAAAAAAAGTATGTTTGATGCACTTAAAATAAACAATAAAGCAGTTACTGGCGACATTCGACTATATAATACTCTACCAACTTCTGTAGGTTTTAAAATGTAAAAATTCTCAATTTTAATTCTTATATTAAAGAAATATTTAAAAATAATTAATACAGCATATAAAATAATTATTATTGAAAATGTTTTGATAATTGAATTTACAATTCGACGATTTTTAATGTTTATATATAATAACAATAGTATACTGATAGTACAGAAAACAATAGAAGTACTTTGTGCCATTGCAACATAATTTTTAACAATGGAAACCAGTATAAAATTGCCGACAAACCAGCTATATATTCCTACTGATCCAAATGTAAAAATTATTAAAAGAATAATATTTAGCATCAAGTTTTGTCTTGAGCTATGTTTTCTTTGTTTCCCCATAAATTTGATTTTCTATTTAATAAAATAAGAAACATAATAAAAGTTATATTAAAAATATAGTTGTTTAAATCTATCAAACTTTTTAAAATGCTTAATATTTATAGTCTGCAAATGTAATAAATTCTAGAATAAAAGCTAGTAATTTGTTTATAATATTAAATTTGTAATTGTATTAATCAAAATATTTTTTTATCAATTGTTTAAGTATTTTATTATCTAAAGGTTTTTTTATATAATCATTACAACCAGCGTCAAGAGCTTTCACATCATCACCTAAAAGGGCATAAGCAGTTTGAGCTATAATTATTACTTTTTTGTTGAAAAGTCTTATCTGTTTTGTAGCTTCGTATCCATTTAATTCAGGCATATTGATATCCATTAAAACTAAATCGATATCTGGATTAGATTTCATTATATTTATTACTTCAGTGCCATTTGTGGTATGTAAAATATCGGTACTTACTGTATTTAATAGAGTTGTTATTAATAAATCGGAGGTTTCATCATCCTCTGCAATTAGAATCTTTAGTTTTTTATCAAAAAAACTCTTTTGAAATTCCGTAGGAATAGTAGAATTCAAATCTGGGGGATAACTATATTTAATATAAGGTATCGTAAAATAAAAGGAAGAGCCTATACCTTCTTTACTTTCTACACAAATCTGCCCCCCTAACAATTCTACATAAGCTTTAGTGATTGCAAGCCCTAAACCAGCTCCTTGATAAGCACTTTTGTTTTTAATATCTGCATGAATGAAGCGTTCAAATATTGCTTTATGTCTATTTAGTGGAATACCAACTCCAGTGTCTTTAACATAAAAGATAATATAATCTTCTTTTAATTTATATCCAATTTCAATAATGCCTTTTTCTGTAAACTTAATAGCATTTTTCACCAAATTTGTTAGTATACTATATAATTTATCCTTATCAGTTTTAATAATAGCATCATTAGATTGTAATGGGGTATTGATTTTTAATAGAATGTTTTTATTAGCAGCTTCTGGAATGAAAAAATCGTGGGTAAATATTATTTTTTCATTTATATCAACCTCTGAGTAATAAACTTCCATTAGTCCTGATTCTATCTTTGAAATATCGATAATATTATTAATCAAATTTAACATCCTATTACCACTTCTTTCAATGATTTCGATATATTCATTTTGTTTGTTTGTTGATAGATCGGGTTCTTTTAATAATTCTGCAAACCCTAATATGCCATTCATTGGGGTACGTATTTCGTGACTCATATTAGCAAGAAATGCAGATTTTAAGTTGTCGCTTTCTTCAGCTTTAAGTTTTGCAGTTAATAATTCTAATTCAGTTTTTTTACGTTCTGTAATATCTCTAACGATATTCATTAGTGCAATTTGCTGACTATAATTGATGATTTTAACTTTAATTTCAACATCAATTTCTTTACCATTTTTATGAAATAATTTTGTTTCAAAATTTGAAAATCCTTTTTCTAATAAATCAGTTTCTCGCATTTTAAGTTTTTGAGGATTTATATCTTTTTCTAGTTCAAATGGTGTTTTTAAAAGCATTTCTTCTTTAGAATATCCTAGCATTTTTGCAGCGTTCTCATTCATGTCAATAATCTTGAATATTGGCTCATCTTGATTCTTCAACTCAAAAATAGTAATGCCATCTGTATTTGCTTCAAATAATTCCTGATATTTAATTTGACTTGTCTTTAATGCATCTTCAGCAATTTTTTGTTCTGTTATATCAGACAAGGAAGTTACCCTAACTTGTTTTCCTTTATAATTCATCATTTTTCCAAGTAAAACACAAGGGAATGTTGTCCCATCTTTCCTTAAAGCTGTTACTTCGTAGGGTTTTTCATATCCTGCCATCATATTATTCATTACTTTTTCTCTATCTTCAGGTACTATCCATTCGGTACCATACCTACCAATAGCTTCTTCATCCGAATATCCAAAATTTATTTTGGCCGAAAGATTTTGCTCAATACAAATACCTTTTTCAGAAATAAATATCGATTCAAATGTTGCTTCACTTAAGCCTCTATATTTTTCTTTACTTTCCTCAAGCTTTTCCTGTGCTAATTTATTTTCAGTGATGTCTCTACCTTCAGGAATAATATAAATTAAATAATTGTTATCATCGAATACAGGACGTAATGAATATTCAATTATATGTTGAGACCCATCTTTAGCAATATGAATAGTTTCATCAATTATGGTTTCTCCTTTTGATGCTAATTGAATGTGTGTTTTAATTTGGTTCTGTACTTCAATTGAATGAGACCACCATGGTGTTTCCCAGAAATACTTTCCTTTTACTTCGTCTAAATTTATTTTAATAAAATCTAAAGCTGTCTTGTTTACATCTAATAGAATACCTTCAGGTGATAATAATCCCACAAAACTGAATGAAAGGTCAAAAATAGATCTGATAATTTGTTCTTTTGTTTTTAATGTTTCTTCATAATGTTTTCTTTCTGTAATATCATGAATGATTAATTGAACTACTTTTCTATTACCTAAAACTATTGGAATAGCTTTTATTTCTACATTTACAGATGTTCCATCAGGTCGTATTAGTTTTTCTTCAAGTATTGGAAGTACGTTATTTGAAATAGCAGTTTGTTTCATCCTTTCTATAACAATTTCATGTGAATCTGGATGTACATATTGTAGCACAGGCTTACCTAAAAGCTCTTCATCATTGTTTATTTTTAAAAGTTTTAAACTTTCATTATTTGTATATATTATTTTACCTTCTTCATATATTACAATTGAGTCTGTGAGGTTTTCGACTAATGTTCTGTATTTCTCTTCGTTTTCTTTTAATTCTGATTCTATTTGTTTTCTTTCAGTAGTCTCTATTGTAAAACCAGCTAAATATTTTGTGTCTTCATTTAATATAACTGGAAATTTATAACTTAAATAATGTTTATTATTAAAAAATTCTTCAACAATGACATCTTTACCTTTTAATAATGCAATTTTGTCATCTTCAACCATTTTCTTAGCTAAATCATTAGGAAAAAGGTCAAACATTGTTTTGCCTAATATCTCATCTAATGGTTTATTTAAGAAAGTTTCAAAATTTCTACTTAGTTTAATTGCTCTTGTTTCTTCATCTTTTAAATATACATAAATTGGAGTATTCTCAAGAAAACAATTAAAAAGACTTTCACTTTTAAGTAATGATTTTTGAGTGTTTAAAAGTTCTTCCTTTAATAATTCATTTTCTATTTGAAGTATATTAAACTCATAAGTAGTATTTTGAATGTCATCCTTTTCAAAAGGGAAATCTTTATTTGACTTCTCCTTTAAAATTTCTTCAGCTTTTAGACGAAGATTTAAAAAGGAACTTGAGTTGTTATTTGCTTTCATATTTGCTTTTTAGAAACTATAAAATAATTTGAGTGAAACCATAATGCAAATATATAAAAAA
>CAYRBL010000099.1:0-9888 GCA_964422385.1 uncultured Bacteroides sp. | reverse complement strand
TGTAAAAGAGAAATAATATATAAACATCAATAAGTGCTTAACAATTTTTAACACCGTTAAAAGAGCTAATTAATAATTATGACAAACTTTTTTCGTTTTAATTCATAATTCTTATTTACTTTTGTTTTTTTATTAATTATTAATAAATTTATTAGTGTCAGACAGCATCGTAATTATTCCGACGTATAACGAAAAAGAAAATATCGAAAAGATCATTAGAAAGGTTTTTTCTTTAGATAAGGATTTCAATATTCTTATCGTTGAAGACAACTCTCCTGATGGTACTGCTGATATTATTAAAGCATTAATGCCCGAATTTCCTAACAAATTATTTATTGAAGAACGTAAAGGAAAACTTGGCTTAGGCACAGCTTATATCCACGGTTTCAAATGGGCTTTAGAGAAAAAGTATAAATATATTTTTGAAATGGATGCTGATTTCTCTCATAATCCAGAAGATTTAGTTAAACTTTATGATGCTTGCGCAAACAAAGGAGCTGATGTTGCAATCGGGTCCAGATATATTAAAGGAGTGAATGTTGTAAACTGGCCAATGGGTAGAGTTCTTATGTCGTATTTTGCTTCTATCTATGTAAGATTTATTACTGGGATGAAGATTATGGATACTACTGCTGGTTTCAAATGTTATAGAAACGAAGTATTAAATGCAATTGATCTTGATAAAATAAGATTTATGGGATACGCATTTCAAATTGAGATGAAATTTACAGCATGGAAACTTAAGTTTAATATAATGGAAGTCCCGATTATATTTACTGATAGAACGGAGGGAACTTCTAAGATGAGTAAAAGTATTTTTAAAGAAGCATTCTTTGGAGTGTTAAGTATGAAAATTAAAAGTTGGTTTAAAACATTTAAGAGATTAGAAAAATAACATAAAGAGACCGCTAAATGCGGTCTTTTTTATAACTGAATATTTATCATGACAAAGAATTATAAAATCGTTAATGCAAATATCGTCAACGAAGGTAAAATTATAAAAGGCGATGTTATTATTAGAGATGGGAAAATAACTGGAATATATCCTATAGGAGATTCTACCGAAAATACAAATAATAACACTGACCTAATTATTATAGATGCTACTGGAAAATACCTTTTACCTGGCGTTATTGATGATCAAGTTCATTTTCGTGAACCAGGTCTAACTCATAAAGGAGATATTTATAGCGAAAGTAAAGCCGCAGTAGCTGGAGGTATAACTTCGTATATGGAAATGCCTAATACCGTTCCTCAAACTTTAACACAAGAACTATTAGAAAATAAATACCAATTAGCTAAAGAAAAATCTCTTGCTAATTATTCCTTTTATATGGGAGTTTCTAATGATAATGCTGACGAGGTTCTAAAAACAGACGCTACTAAAGTTTGTGGTATTAAAATATTCTTAGGTGCTTCTACTGGAAATATGCTTGTGAATAACATTGCAACTTTAGAAAAGGTGTTTTCACAAACTAAGATTCTTATAGCAGTTCATTGCGAAGACGAAGATATTATCAAATCAAATACCGAAATCTATAAAGCTAAATATGGTGAAGATATTCCTTTTTCTGCGCATCCTTTAATAAGAAGTAAAGAGGCTTGCTATACTTCGTCTTATTTCGCTTATCAACTAGCAAAAAAACATAATAGTCGTTTGCATTTATTTCATCTTTCAACTGCTGATGAGATGAATTTATTGGATAATACTATTCCTTTGGAAGAAAAACGTATAACTGCTGAAGTTTGTGTGCATCATCTATGGTTTACTGATAAAGATTATGACGAAAAAGGAGCTTTTATTAAATGGAATCCTGCCATTAAAACTGAAAAAGATAGAGACGCTTTATTCAATGCTGTATTAAATGGCAAAATAGATGTTATTGCTACTGATCATGCACCACATACGATAGAAGAAAAACAAAATAAATATTTAAATACACCTTCAGGTGGTCCATTAGTTCAACATTCGTTAGTTGCCATGCTTGAATTTTACCAACACTTTAAGATTTCAATTGAGAAGGTTGTAGAGATGATGTGCCATAATCCTGCAAGATTATTCAGGATTGATAAACGTGGATATATTCGTATAGGATATCATGCCGATCTTGTATTGGTAGACTTAAATAGCCCTTGGACTGTTGATAAATCAAATGTATTGTATAAATGTGGTTGGTCTCCTTTTGAAGGAGAAACATTCTTTTCGAAAGTAACGCACACCTTTGTAAACGGCAATCTTGTTTTTGAAAATGGTGTTTTTGACGAAAGTATTAAAGGGGAAAGATTAACATTTAATGTTTAGTACATGAATAAGTTTTTATTTATTATACCAATTCTAATTCTTATTTCTTGTGGGCATAAGAATAAATCAGAATCTACTTCTACTACTATCCTAAATAAAAAAAAGATGGCAACAGTACTCATGGATGTATATCTTGCTGAAGGCAATTTAATGAGCAATATGCAAGCTGGCATTAATACAAAAGTATTAACAAATCATTATTATAATTATATTTTCACTAAACATAATATTACACGAGATCAATATTTAAAAAGTATGCATTATTATTCTTTTCATCTTAATGAAATGAAAGAAGTATATAATGATGTTATAAATCGTTTAACAGCTTTGCATCCAAAACCAGTAAATAGAGAGGAATAATGCTTTATTATTATTCAAAATAAATAACTAATAACACAATTACAAACCATGAAAAGAACTAAATCATATTTTACTTTGCTAAGTGTTTTCTTAATACTAGCTACATTAAATACACCCTTATACTCACAAACAAAAACTATAAAGAAGCCTAAAAATATTATCTTTTTAATTGGTGATGGCATGGGTACTGCTCAGGTGTATTCGGCTTTAGTTGCTAAAAAAGACAAATTAAATATGGCTCGTTGTAAGCATATAGGCTTTCATAAAACATATTCCAAAAACAAATTTATTACAGACTCTGCAGCTGGTGCTACAGCTTTTTCTACAGGTCAGAAAACAAATAATGGTTTTCTTGCTTTAGATTCTTCCAAAAATTATTTACCTACTATCCTTGAAATGGCTTCTAAAAAAGGTTTGTCAACGGGTTTAGTAGTTACTTGTGCAGTTACACACGCTACTCCTGCTGCCTTTGTAGCCCATGTTGAAAGTAGAGATAATTACGAAGAAATAGCTAAATGGTATCTAAAATCTGATGTTACTGTTTTATTAGGCGGTGGTCGTAATCATTTTGAGAAAAGAAAAGACAGCTTAAATTTAAGTGATAGTTTAAGAGCTAAAGGGTATCAGGTAGTATACAATCCAAGTGATATGGTGAGGATTACTAAAGGTAAAATTGCTGGTCTTTTTTATCCTGAACATCCACCAAAAATATCAGAAGGAAGAGGCAATTTATTAAGTTTAGAAACAGCAAAAGCAATCTCTATATTAAATCAAAATAAGAAAGGTTTTTTTATGATGATTGAAGGCTCACAGATTGATTGGGGTGGACATAATAACGATATGGATTATATTGTAAAAGAAACAGTAGATTTTGACGATGTTGTTGGACAAGTTTTAGACTTTGCCGAAAAAGATGGAAACACTCTTGTTGTTATCACTGCTGACCACGAAACTGGAGGATTAGCTATTAGTGGAGGCGACTTTAAAGAAGGCAAAGTAGAGGGAAAGTTCATTGCAAAGGATCATACAGGTATAATGGTTCCAATTTTTGCATTTGGTCCAGGCGCCGATGAATTTATGGGCATTATTGAGAATACTGATATCTTTATTAAGTTTAATTCATTGTTATTTGGTAAGTAGTTTACCAATAAGCTTATTATTTTAATAAATAATCTTTCAATACAACCTTTTTTAATTTTTTTTGTCTTGTTCTTTAAATATATTGTATCTTTGTAGTATATTTTATAATTAAGATATATAATTTCTATAAGTAAAAACTTTATTTTATTACAACCACTGACTTGAATATATTAGGTTTTTAAACTTTTAAAAAGAAACACAATTATGTTTACATTTAACAAAAAAGTCTTACATCTAGTAAATAATTTTAAAAGGAGCTTACTCTTTTTAATACTTTTTCTATTTGGATTTATTACCTATGCACAACAATATAATGTAGCAGGAAATGCGTATGCATTAGGTAGTCCAGGCTGCTATATGCTAACTAATACAACAGCACAATCTGGTGCAGTTTGGAATATTTATACTATCGATTTAACTCAACCTTTTGACATTACATTATCACTTAATTTTGGAAACAGAGGAGGCCATTACGGTGCTTCTGACTGTGGTGCTGATGGTATATCATTTGTATTACAACCATTAAATTCAGGTGTTTTTGGTCCTGGAGGCGGTGTTGGGTTCCAAGGTATCTTTCCTTCATTAGGTGTAATTATGGATACTTATGTTGAAAATACTACTGACCCTTCTTATCAGCATATTTCTATTAGTAAAAATGGAGACGTATTACATAGTACTACTACTGCACCAAATCCAAATGAGCTTGTACCTCCTTCGTCAGCTGTAGGTTGGCCTTGTACTGCAACAGGAACTTATTCTTGTATCACTGATGGATTATATCATTTATTTCGCTTCAAATGGACTCCAACTCTTTCAGGTGTTGGGACTATAAATGTATACTTTGGTTCTGCTACTACACTTCCAACTACTCCAACATTGACTTATACCGGCAATTTAGTTAATTCTATTTTTAATAATAATCCAAATGTTTATTGGGGTGTTAGTGGTTCAACGGGCGGTTGTTGGAACAATCAATCAGTTTGTATATCCACTGTTGCAAATTATGTAGCCGATACAGTAGCTTGTTATGGACAGCCAGTATTATTCTTTGATAATAGTTTAAGCGGACTGCCTATCACAACTTATTTATGGAACTTTGGCGATGGTAACACATCTAATCTTCAGAACCCATCACATATTTATACTACTCCAGGCACTTATTTAGTAAACCTTCAAATTACAAATTCAGGAGGATTTACTTCTACAATGACACATACAGTTCTAATTCACCCAAAACCTAATGTTACAGTAAGTGATACTATAATTTGTGAAGGCGATTCGGTGCTGTTAACGGCTTCTGGTGCCTCTTCTTATAATTGGAGTAATGGAGAATTTACTTCTCAGATATGGGTCTCGCCTCAAACTCCAACAGATTATGTTGTAACAGGTGTCAATCAATGGTGGTGTACCGACAAAGATACAGCATCAGTTAGTTTATATCCTAAGCCTAATATTACTGTAAATCCCGATACTATTTGCTTAGGCAAAAATGCAACTCTCACAGCTCACAATGGTGATTCTTATTTATGGCTGCCAGGAAATACTACTCTTAATCCAAATATTGTTAGCCCTACAGTTACTACTACTTATACAGTTATCGGAACCACTAATCTTCACGGTTGTCGCAATAGTGCTACTGCTGAAGTAGTAATTAGTCCGGATCCTCAAATATCATTTACAATTGATACTATAAACGGTTGCGAACCTATTAAAGTTACTTTTACTAACTTTACCGATCCTCCTAACTCAACTTTAGTTTGGGATTTTGGCGATGGACAGTCTTCTTCTAATCTTAATCCTTCGCATATTTATGCTGCTGGAAATTACAATGTAACAATAACAGCCACCTCTGATCATGGTTGTATTTCTGTTTCAAACAACCCTAATCTTATCAATATTTATCCTCAACCTAATGTTGATTTCACTTGGAGCCCTACAATTGGAGTTATATCTAATCCTATTATAAACTTTACAGATGCAACTACTCCTATTAACCCTAACTTTACCTATCAATGGAATTTTGGTGATAATAGTGCTATTGATGCAAGCAAAAACCCTGCACATATGTTTCCTGATGTAAATATCTATGATGTTCAACTGATAGTAACCAGTGATTATGGTTGTGCAGACACCATGCGACATTCGATACAGATAGTGAACGACAGCTTGACATATCCTAATATTATTACACCAAACGGGGATGGATTCAATGATTTTTTAGTTATAAAAGGTTTGGATGGTATTGCATATCCTCAATCAAAAATGGTTATATATAACAGATGGGGTACTAAAGTATATGAAAGCAACAACTATCAAAACGATTTTGATGGTAAAGGATTAGCAGATGGAGTATACTATTATATCTTTACTGCAAGAGGTGTTTTGAAAGAAATATCTCATAAAAGCAGTTTAGAAATTCTCAGGTAGCTTTTTTTACCAATATAAAAAGGGAAAGCCTCTATCATTTAGTTGATAGAGGCTTTTTTATTAGATAAAAATATCCATAAAAACTGTGATTACTATCACCAAAGCGTTCGTGATAGCAAACATCATTTGATTCGGACTATGTGCTGATTACACGATGATAAAATTATAGTTAAGTTTATGTACGGACAGAGCTATGGTTTTAATGCTTTTCATATTGGTGATGAAATAGATTTTCATTTTTTGGAATGAAAACAAATTCTTTTTTAAAAATAAATATCAAAATTAGAAAGTCAATAGCATTATTCAACCTCTGTAAACATTTTTTGACTTATTTTAATACATAAAAATATCAAAAATAGAACAAGGAAAGATTTATAAATAATAAAAGCTCCATTATATGTAATTAAAGAGTATATTTGCAAATTGTGTTTTTAGCTTATAAAATACAAAAAGGAGGAAACATATATTTCCTCCTTAAAAATGAAATCTGAAGTAACAAAATAAATATTATAAAGTAGTTTTCTTTATAATAATTCCTTATCTATTTTTTCTTTTTTAAAGTGTAAGGATTTACACTACCTGCACCATTATTTAGATTGTCGAAAACTAATGATAAATCAAAAATGTTTACAACACCATCTCCAGTTAAATCGTCAGGAACATAACCAGCACTTGATAAGCCTGTAGGATCGTTAATTGCATCAAATACATCTGATAAATCAAAAATATTTATTGTGCCATCTCTTAATAAGAAAGTGCTAGGATTCGAAATATCACCACCATATATCAACGAACCATTATAGCTTCCACCAATATTATCAACAAGCATATTATTCACAAACAATGTTGAAATAGGATGTGTATAGAAATTATAATTGATAACAGAAGATGCGAAATTAACTGAATCGCTCCAGGTTTCAATACTATTTCTATGGTTAATTACAATATAATGGAAACCAGTAACTGTATTTGGGATCGAAATCGAAGGTGTTATTGTTCCATCTTGATTTAAATTCATACCATCAAATTCATATTCTACAGTTAGGTTTTGATCAGCTGACACTATTAACAATTGTAAGGTATCTACAACTGTAGTTTGAAATTTATTAAACATTTCCCCAGAATTCATATCCATATCCATCGCTTGATTCATTGGTAAACCTACACCATTATAAAAATTCTGCAGCATTGCTGTTACATTAAGCGTTTTAAAACTCGATTGGTTAACTGTTAAAACAATACTATTTGAAGTGGCTGGATTATTAACAATACAAGATGTAATACTTGACGTAAGCACACATATTACAGTATCATTAGCCGTTGGAGCATACGAAAACATATTTGAATTTGTGCCTTTATTTATACCATTAACTTTCCATTGATAAGTTGGATTTAAACCTTCATTAGTTGGAGTAGCAGTAAAATGAGCAGTGTCGCCAAGTACAAGATTTGTTGAAGAAGTATTGATTGTAATACTAGCAACAATTGGATTTTCGGAAGTAATAATAGCATTTCCGTTCATAGGTTGAGAAGCTGAGCCAGCTAAAGCTAATACTGTATACGTTCCTGCTGTTTTATTTATCCAACTTAATGCATTTCCTGTTCCTGCAAGCGTGTTTCCATCATTAATTCCATTTTTCACTAATTGATAATTAACTCCGATTTGAGAACCACTTAATCCAATTGTTAATCCATTAGAAGTACTGCAATAGCTACCGCTACCAGTAACATTATAATTATTTAAGTAAAAAACTGAGATGTTATTTGAGTTAACAGTTGAAGTAGTAATACAAGCTAAATTGCTAGTCATAGTACATGAAACAACATCACCACTTAAAGGATAATAGGTATAAACATTTGTAGGGGAGCCTACATTTGCACCATTAACTTTCCATTGATAAGTTGGAGTTCCTCCATTTATTGGAGTAGCAGTGAAAGTAGCGTAAGAACCTGCGATTATTATATTGTTGCCAGAAATACTTACTGAAGGCACAACAGCTTGAACAGGATTTGAGGTTACAGCATTACTTGCCAAACTCTGACATGAACCTGATACTTGTATAGCTGTTAAAGTTACAGAACTAGTTACTTGTAAATTATTTCCTGATCCAAGTAAAATTACACCGTTAAACCATGCTAAAGAAGCCCCAGTTACTAAATTAGAAACAGAAAATACCGAATTACCACAATTATTAGTAACACTAACTATCGGTGTGGCTGGTATAGCAGCAGTGATAATTGCACTACCAGTCATAGAAGTAGTACCTTTACTATTAGTACCTGTTATTGTATAGGTACCTGCTGTCTTTAATCCAAAAGTTATAGCCGAACCAGTACCTGCAACAGTAAAGTTACCTGGAGTAATTTTGTAAGTAACTCCAACTTCTGAACTTGCTAAACCAACTGCTAGACCTGAACCTCCAGGGCAATATGTTCCAGTACCTGTTACTGCAAATGCTGTAGGAGGACCATTAAATGTGCCGGTTAATGATGGCATAGTTAATTCCATTTGTCCGTTGTATAAAGTAGGATTGCTAGATACATAGTTCTGAACTCCACCTGTAGGAGTTCCTATTTGTATATTTATTTCGTAATGAAAGGCACCGTTAGTTGTAATTTGTGCTATTAAAACTCTATTAGTTGATGTAGGTCCTGTAGATCCATTTAAGGATGACCAAGCAGCATTATTTAGGATAAAAGAGTTTCCATTAGCTGTGCCATCTCCAAAAACATCTGCTTGATTTGTTATCCCCACCATCGTTACTGATTGAGGAGATCCTGCATAAAAACCATCTTGAGATGTAAGAGGTATTCCCATGCTTGTATCAGTATTGGCCAACAGTCCATTTAAATTTACAACATTACTTACTCCATTATCTTCCGATTTTAATACTCCAAAGTTAGCATTACAAGCAGCACCTACTGAGAGCCATGAATCGAGCATTACAGTATTTTTTCTTGCATTTGTTTTGCTGAAATTTGGCGTTGTTGAACCGTAATCTGTATTATTAAAAAAAGAAGTTGTTGTTGTAAACTTTAAATTATGGTTTGCATTTCCATAAGCCATCTGAAAAGTAAAACCCGGTAGCATATCAGCATATATTCTGTAAGTAACCGAACCAACAGGGAGAGTGCCTGAACTACCGATTGAATCAGCTGCATTAGATATGTAATATTTTTCAACTACAATGTTTTCCAAACCATTCTGAGCTTTTACAAAAACACTAAGTAATATAAGTGCTAAGCCAAATACTATTTTTTTCATTAAATATATCTATTAATTTTTATGAATTTTTTTTATTAAACTAATGATGCAAAAGTATAAAATGAATACTGAGAATGAGTGAAGCAAACATTATTAAAAGATTAAGTTAATATTAATTATACGACTAATATATTAAGATAAGATTAATTTAATTCTTATATCAAAAACAAATGTAGAAAAGGCTTTTAGACTATTAGGCTTTTAGACTATTAGGCTTTTAGACTATTAGGCTATTGGTAGAAATAATAATTGACTATAATCGTTCTAGACTATTAGACTTTTAGCTGTATAGGATATTTGATTAGTAGGAAACATAAACCTAAGTTCGTATTTACGAGCTTAGGTCTTTTATTTTCAAATCACCAATTCACAAAATCGCCAAATCACGAAATCT
>CAYRBL010000098.1:0-9954 GCA_964422385.1 uncultured Bacteroides sp. | reverse complement strand
ACACGGCTCTGAACACTCTTTCCCTACACGACGCTCTTCCGATCTATACCTTTCGCATGAACTATTCATCTAATAGGAGGAGCAACTGTATTAATAGTTAAAATCGTAGCGCAAAAAAAAGGCTGCCCTTTTGAGGCAGCCTTTTTAATTTATATAAAGAAGCAGATTTATTTCTTTTTCTTTAAAGTTCCAGGATTAACAGAAGAAGCACCTCTATTTAGATTGTCGAATACTAATGATAAATCAAAGATATCAACAACACCATCACCAGTCAAGTCGTTTGGTACATAGCCTGCACTCATCAAACCTGTTGGATCGTTGATAGCATCAAATACTGATGATAAATCAAAGATATTAACAACACCATCTCTAAATAAGAAGTTAGCTGGATCATCAATGTCACCACCATAGATTAATGAACCATGATAAACACCAGCAACAGAATCTACATACATATTGTTAGGGAATAATGTAGATATTGGGTGAGTATAGAAATTATAGTCCACAGCTAAGCATGAGAAATCAACTGAATCACTCCAAGTTTGGATACTATTTCTATGTGTAATTACTATGTAACGCATACCAGTCATACCAGAAGGTAATGAAATTTCAGGAGTAATAGTTCCATTTTGATTTAATTCCATGTTATCATAAATGTATTCTGCAGTACCAGAAATATCAAATGGATCCATTGTTGCAGGATTCATAATTGCTATTTGAACTAAATCAACAATAGGAGCTTGATATTTTACAAACATATCGTAAGTATTCATATCCATATCCCATGTTTGGTTCATTGGTAATCCATAACCAACATAATATTCCTGCATCATAGCTGACACATTCATCTTTTTAGCATAGCCTGATTCATAAGCACCAATAGTAGGTGATAAACTTCTAGCAACATTAACTATATCTGTAGGAACAACAGTTAATTGAACACCTGCAGCAATAGCTGGAGAAGTTGGACATTTACTTGGTGTCAAATCTGTTAAACTTCTAAAATATGGATTAGAAAAGATTGAATGAGCATCTTGTAAAGTTGCACTTCTCAATTGTGTTAATGTTGAATCATTACCTAAAATATTAGCTAAGATACCTTGGCTACCTGTAACATAATAAACATTGTAATCAATATTTGTAAATGCTGAAGCTGGAGCATCAGAGAATATTGCATAAGATCTAGAAGTAGTAGCTGTTGGTTTATTAATAGTATTACTAATAATATTATTTCTAATATCTAAACCAGTAACAGTAGAAGCAACATAAATACCTGCATTGTATTGTTGAGTAGTACCAGCAGTATAATACTGATTTCCTAAACCATACATGTTAATGCTATTATTATAAATCTTAACGCCGCCTGTAGTACCAAGTAATCTGATACCTACAACAGCAGTAGATGCCCATGTAGTAGTACCTGAACCAAGTACGTTATTAATAAGATTATTAGCTATCGTAATATTACTTGCAGCATTAGCTGTATTAAGTTCTATGGCAGCAGCTCCATAATTACCAGCTGTATTTTGTCCTTGAACTCTAACAAAGTTATTTCTGGTAATAGTTGCATTCGTAACCTGAGCATTAATATAAATAGCTCTAGGAGTTGCAGTATTAGAAGTTAATGTCCAAATATTAAATGTACAGCTATCTACAATTAATCCATTTATATAAGATAAACTCATAGCATTAGTATGTACTTTCATACCAGTTAGATTACTACCAAATGTAGTACCTTTAATTGTTAAATTGTTATTTAATAAAGTAGATGTACCGTTAATATTAAATGCAACTAAACAATTTGCAACAGTATCATTAATGAATGATAGATTATTAACATTACCTGAATTACTAAAAACACCTGATGTTGCTTGGTAATCTGCACCTCTGATATATAAGTTTTTAAACGTACAATTATTTGCACCATTTAATGGATTAATTGCATAACCAGAACCAGTACTATTATATATTTGTAAGTAAATTCCATTGCCATTTTTTGAACCATCAAATGTCACATTAGATGCAGCAATTTTAATTAAACCAGCACTTGCTAAACCTCCAGTTAATGATTTTTGAACAGTAGTGGTGTCAATAGGTTGAATGGTAATCTTATATCCACCAACACCTTCAGTAGTTAAAGCATTTAGTTGAACGGCTCCAGTTTCTGCAGTATTCGTTGCAATTTTAACAATTACATCACCAGTTACAATATTATTATTAACAAAATTAAAGAAACCTGTAGTTGCATTAGCTACAGTTAATGTTGTAAAAGGTGAAGCAAGTCCAGTTCCTACATAATAAGTACCACTTACAGGATACGAAATCACATAAGTTGAAGGAGATGTAACAGTTGTTAAGTTAGCAAGTGTTAATTGAACACTAGAAACAGTACCAGCTAGACCTGCAGTTTTTCCTACATTTACAATTGAGTTTGAATCCTGAGCTATAATAAAATACTGAACAGTATTCCCTGCAAAAATAGTATCTGTATTTTGTAAAATACTATAATCAATAAAGAAATTAAAGTTAGTAGCAGTACTAGTTGCAAGAGGTTCAACAAAATGCCAATGCAAACTATCAGAAACAGCTGTTGACTTTTTGAAATATACTCTAGGTTTAAAATTAGTAGTATTTACTTTATTTAAAGGAGCTGTAATTGAAACATTATTCAAATATACACCAGCTAAAGATGTAGAATTTGGTAATGCTGTGAATTGAATTGTTGGAGGTACATCATTAATAGTAACACCATTAAATTCATCTGCACCTAAATCAGGTTGCGCACCAGTACCAGTATAACCTACTTCTCCCCAACGTTTCTGACCATCAAAGTCATTAGTAACAGCAAAAGGAGTAGTTATTCTCTGACCATGACTTTCAGCACGAGTAACAATAGTTGGACTTACATGCAAATCATAAGGTTTAGTTGCTACATTTAAGAAAGGAACATCTTCTGTAAATGACACCTGATCTTTTGAGCCTAAATGAGCTTTGTAAGCAGCAATAGTTTGATCAGAATTTGTACCATCATAGAAAATGAGATTCTTAGCACCTGGAGTACCTGCATAATACAAATTATTATTAGTTAATGCTGAAATATTTGTATAAATAGTAGATGGCCACCATAAACAAACTGCTCGAGTACCAGTTGTCATATTACATTTATTAATAAAAATGTTATTCCTCATATCTAATGAAGTAGGAGTAGCAGCAGCAAATACACATGCTGCACTATTACTAGCGTTAGAACCTGAATAACTTAAATATACGGTGTTATTATACACTTTAGCAGTTGTAGTATTTTGAACTCTAATACCAACAGTTGCAGGAGAACTTGTAGCTCCAGGAGCATTAATATCAGAGATATAATTATTATAAATATATGAAACGTTTGCTGCGTTCATTATATTAATTGTGTTAGCCCAACAAGCACCACCTACGTATGTTTCGTTAAAATTATAAAATCTATTATTATAAATATAGAAAGTAGAAGCACTATTTAAATATAAACCTTCAATACCATTAGCAGTACCACTATTGTTTATATTTGTAAATTCATTATTATAAATATACATTGTTCCTAATGCACTACCTTCATCTCTAAAAACATTAACATTACCACCTGTGGCTGTAAAATTCTTTATAACGCAATGATGCATAAAATTAGTACCAGTACTTCCTCCAGCAAAATTTAATCCATAGTTTTCGGTACCGATAATATTACTAATAGTATCACCATACCAATTGAAATTAGATGAAGCAGCAGCAATTTGAATACCTATCAATCCACTTGTAGATTTAACACTATCAATAAGTGTATTAAACACCTGTATACTGTCTTGATAAGAGAAATTTACACCATGAGATGCATAAGCACCACCAGTACCAATATTCTTAATAACACTTCTTCCATTATTTATAGTCCCAATTTCATTTTTAACATCATAAAAACCAGAAACACCAGTCAATTGAGCTCCATAAAAAGCTTTATTGATTGTATTGTTATAAAACTTATTATACATATTTCTACCAGCAGCAGATGTAGCTGTTGACACTAAATATATACCTCTGATAGCTGTATTTGAAGTTGTATTTGTTAAAGTGATAGTACTATTTTTAAATGTATTGTATTGACAACCATTAGTAGCAGCTCCATTTAAATATACTCCATATTCAACATAAGCTGTAGTGGTAATTGCTGTGTCTTTAATATCAATACCATCAAATGTAATATAATCACCACCATTAATCCAAATACCAGCATCTGTTGTTGCAGTTGAACCAATAACTGTTAATAATGGATTATTACCAGTACCACTTCTTTGGAAAACGATTGGATTAGCAGCAGTACCAGTAGCAGTAATTTTAATACCAAACGGATTAGTTGTAGAACATGCTGAAGGGAATACCTGACCAGCTTTAACATTAAATGTAACAGGACCAGAAATACCTAAAGTATTTAAATCGCTAACAGCAGAAGTGAAATTTTGGTAATTGGTCATATTTACTGGTATTCCAGGTAATGAGTTATCAATTGTATAAATACCACTTAAACTAGTACGAATAAGCCTATTGCCAGCAGGTGCTGATAAAACAGGAGCATAAGTTGTACCTGAAATTACTACTTGATTAAAGATAGCATCAATTGTATCGAATGAAATAGCAGAATTTTTAACATTGTAAACTAACCAGAAATAGTTGGTATCAGCAGCTAAAGTTTGAGTACCTGTTAAAGTTTGAGAACCATTTATAGTAAATGTACCATTTGGACCACCTATAGTACCAAATACAGTAGTAGTAGCAAATGTATTAGAAGAACCTGTATAGTAAATTGTTGCAGAATCAATATCTGTTAAAGTATTTGTAGAACCATTTGTACCTAAAGTAAATGAATTTACAGTAAAAGCATTTGTTGGATAAAGAGTAGCTACTTTTAAAGATAAAACTTGTTGATTTGTTGCACCAGCAACTACAGGAGTTAACACTGGTTGAGCAGCTGTAGTTGATAAGAATTGCATATTTGGATATGGTCCCACAACATAAACACTAACCTGATCAATACCAATATCTGTAACACCATAATCACCAGTTGCAGTAAACTTAATCTTACATTGAGAAGCAGTGATATTACCTAATGACACTGAATATTTAAACCATGCAGCTTGAACACCAGTAGTAACCAAAGCACTTCCCCAAGTTGTTCCATTATCAGTTGATAAATAAACTCTAACAACATCAGTTCCACTTGTATTAATATAATAGAAGTCTAGAGTTTTAGTACCAGCTATACCGCAACTAAATGTTGGAGAAATTAGATCACCAGTAGTACCAGAAGTAGCATCATAAGAATGGAAACGTGCAGATCCTGTTGTGCTTAATGCTCCAGTTGGACTATATGCACCTGAAGTGCCTGTCCAACCTGTGGTATAAGTGTTCTTTTGCCACTGATTATTTCCTGTTTGAGGACAAGCCCAAGCTGGGGAAAGTGTCCCAGGAGTAGTCCATGTTCCATCAAAGTTTTCACCAAGTAAAGTTATAATTGGATTAGGGAAAACAGTTCTATTACCTATAGGACTAGTTACAGTTGGAATGCGAGGAATTCCATCAACAGTTATTGACTGACATTGAGCATCAATTACATCATTATTAACTGCATTAGGATTAATATCATATGTTATCCATAAATAATTTACACCTTCTGTAAAATAGAAAGGATATACTATTGAAGGATTTACATTAAATGAAGTCCCATTAAAATTCATTGTAGAGTCAATGCAATTTGTTGTTGCAAAAGTAGCGCTTGTTCCAGTAGAGAATAATCTTACATTAGTAATATCACCTGTAACATTAGTTGTACCATTAGCATTTAAGTTTATTTGAGATAAAACCAAAGGATTTGCACTACCTAAAGTTACTACTTGTATACCTAAAATCTGTTGATTAGTTGTACCAGGACTTACTAAACCAGTTACAGTTTGTGTAGTTGTACTAGAAACATAAGACATTGGATTTTTTAACCCGATTGCATAATAAAATGGTGCAATTGTGGTAAGTGAATCTAAAGAAGTATATGTAAAAGTACCTAAAGTACCAAGTAATCCGGTAAATGAACCATTTACAGTTGTAGATCTTGCCATTAATTTTGTAGAATTAATATTTGTATCATACAACATAACTCTTGAATAATTGAAAACTCCTGAGTCAAGAACAACATTCCATCTTCTATCAGTATTTACCGATTGAAGATATGCACCAGCAGATCCAGCAAAGTTACCTTTCATTACTGTAACTTTAATATAAGGAGTAGTTCCAGTTGATGGATTAATAATAGTAAAAGGATTATATAAGATAGTATCAGCAGCAGCAGAAACAGTACCTACTGGATATACCCATGAGCCAGTGTTAACTGTACTAGCAGGTAATGCACGAGCTAAAGTTCCATTGATGAAATTAGTAGCTGAATAACCTGTAATAGCTGTAGCAGCAGTTCCAGTAACTGTTAATACATTTGTTGATGTATTAATTTTACCAGCAGTTAAAGCTAAGGTTCCAACTTTAAGATTTTTTGTTAAAGTTAAACCTTTTGAATTGTTTAATGTGAAAGAACCACTAATAATTGGTGGGAATAAATTATTTATTGCAGTACCAGTTAAAGCTACAGTATCATTTAATGTATAATTAGCAGTCATACTAGTTAGATTGAATGCTGGAGCAGTAGAAGTAGTTACATTTCCAAAACCTTTAACAAAAGTAAAAGTATTAGCTGTAGCATCTCCAAAAGTTAAAGTACCTGTTGGGCAATTTAATGTACCTTTTGTTAAATTTAAACCATAATTAATTACAGAAGGAGTAATTGTAACACCTGCAGCATTATTCATAGTAACAGAACCTAATAAAGATGAAGGTGCACAAGAGAATGTTTGAGCTGTTGTGCCATTAAATACAACTGATGAAGCTGTAGAAACGTTTCCTAATATCTGACCTCTTGTAGAAAAAGTGGTTGGAGTAGTTAATGTATAACCAGTTGTTCCATATCCAAGATAAGAAGCACCTGTACCAGGATTTGTAAAATTATTTACAATAGTAAGTGCAGCATACATTCTAGTACCATGTTGAGCAGTAGTTGTATCAATAGTAACATTCCAGAATTTACCATCTATACAGAAGAATTGTTGAGAAGCTTGTGTAAAAGCATTTCCTAATTTTACAGTACCTCCTATAACATTACAATTTGAAGCTGTAGGAATAGGGAATCTTACATCAATTTTGTTTCCAGTTCCTGAATTAGCATTCTGAACATTAATAGTTCCACCTGTCATTGAAAATAATACAGGACTTGTAGTTGTATTACCTCCCATATATTCAAAAGCTCCAGAAGAACTAGTATTGCCTACTGTACTTACTAAAATTGTACCACCACTCATATTAAATGTAGCAGCAGCTGAATTATAAAGTTTTCCAGATGCAGTTAATAAACCACCTTCCATAACAAGGAAGGAATTTGCCCCCATTGTTAGTGTATTATCAGCAACAGTACCTAAATTGAAAGTACCTTGAGAAAGACGTAATAAACCATTAACTGTAGAACTTCCATTCATAGCAGCAATAGTTACATTGGGATTATTTAACCATAAACCACCAGTTGTAGGTATTGTATAAGCAGCTGTAGTGAATAATCTAGTATTTAAAGTAGTAGAGCCAGATAATTTAAGAATACCGCTCATAGTAGAAGTATTAAAGAACCCCATGGTATCAATGGCAGCACCTTGAATTGTTAGATTTGGTAAATTTAAATCTAATATTGGTGTAAATAAATTAGCTGCACCTGTAAAAGTTTTATTAAGAGTTATTTTATTTAAATTGGTTGCACCAGTTCCATTAAAATAAGAACTAGCTAGTCCAATAAACTGAATTGAAGCATTATTATTAGCATCTACATACATATTTAAAGTACCATTATTTGAGATGTTTCCACCAATAAATAATATACCAGCTGTGCTTGTAGCATCTAGAGTACCACCAGGCATAACTACAAGATTGTAGCAAGAGTCACCACTAATAACATCAACATGAACTGTAAAAGAACTATCTATATAAACTGAATCCATAAAAGCAGGAACAGTATTGCTTGACCATGTTGCTGGATCAGACCAAACACCTGAAGCAATTGCATGCTGAGTAGAAGGTGTGATAGTATTTACAGATTGTGTTAATGGATTTATTGTTAGGTATAATGGCCCGCCACTACATAATGAATTAGCAGCAAATACATAATAATAATATAGAGTAGCAGGATTTAAACCTATATCGCCAAAACTTGAAGCTGTTTGGTAAGCTACAACAGTACCACCACCAAAAGAAGCACCTGGAGTATAGTATGTTCCATTAAGAGGTGTAGCTGATAAAGATGAACTTGTACTACGAATAATTAAATAATGATCAGCATCAGGAGAAGCTGAGAAGATTCCAGTAACATATAAGTAACTTGGTACAAAAACCAAAGCACTTGGCTGGTTAGTTGGAGCGTAGCAAGGAGGTAACTCATCTGCACCAATAGTTGGGAGAGTTGCTGCTCTAGGTTGACCATCTATATCAAAACCAAATCCAGGTAAAGGAGTACCAGCTATTAAAGCAACATTGTTAACGTGAACATCACCTGTAGTTAAGAAATTAGGATTAGCCCAAATTGAATGTGCATCCTGTGAGGAAGCAGTTTGAAATGCAGCGAGTGTTGCATAAGTTGTTCCTAAGTTACTAAAAGGAATAGTTGAAGTTGTATAATAAGCATTATAATCTAAAGTTAAGTTTACAGGGCTAGCACCTGAACCACTTGCAGCAGCAATTTGAATTAACTGACCTGCGTTAAAATTTGACACAATATTATCTTTAAAAATAACATTTGACCAACCACCGTAATATGTACCAAAATGGAAAGTTGCACTTGTCGAACTACTAACAAAAGTATTATATACATATTTTATATAAGCCTGTCCACAGAGATCAGCACACCAAGTTGCACCAACAGAATATACATAATTATTATAAATCAAAGCTTCCTGACCTACACCCACACCAGTGTTAGCGTACCAACCTGATAATGCTATACCTGTACCTAAGTTTTTAATATTATTATCATGGATTTTAAACACCCCAGTTAAATAATCAAACCATAAAGAGTTAGCAGAACTTCCTGCAACAACTGTAATATTATTGTACCCAAAATCAACAGCATCAAGACGTGCAATTTTTACACAATTATTATTATTAGCAGCTGCATTGGTAAAAGTATTATAAGTTACAATAAAGCCTGTGTTTACACCAGATGGAGTATATAAATGCAAACAAGGTACTCCATAATTAAAAGTATTATGATCAATTTTTATATTGGAATAATTTGAACCATAATACAATCTAACATTCATTTGGTTTGAATCAGTATATGCTGATTGAACACCTATAAGTGTATTATTTAATACAGAAATGTTTGAACAAGCATTTGCGAAGCTTATTGTATTTGCATTAACAGAATTTGTAGCTTGAATAGTCATTGCTTTTACAATATAATTTGAACCTGCATTAAACCTAATAACATAATTGTCAGCAGGGGTTGTAGCATTATATTGAAGTATAACAGACGAACTATTATTTGTTGCACTTTGGAAAGTAATAGTATTGGTAGTATTAGCACCAACAACTACACCTAAATCCATGTGTTCAGTATAAGTACCTGAAGCTACATTAAAAGTAACTGGACCACTTACACCTTGAAGAGACAATGCTTGGTTAGCTGATGTAAAGCTATTGAAGTTAGTCCCTGCAGTAGGTTGCGTAGAATTAATAGTATAAATACCATTTAATGGATTTGTAAGTGAATTTGTAGTTGCAAAATTTGTAAGTGGACTCATATTATATGTAGGACCATTTAAACAAAAATCATTTGCACCAAATACAAAG
>CAYRBL010000097.1:0-9966 GCA_964422385.1 uncultured Bacteroides sp. | reverse complement strand
TGTAACAATTCTTCCTACTTATTTAATTTCTCAAATTAGAACGGTTAATGTAACAACTGGCGTTCCAGATTCATTAAACGTAAATTGTAGAATACAAGGAATTGTACACGGGGTAAATTTAGGAACTACTGGTTTATCCTTTTTTATGATGGATGCAAATTCAGGAATAAATGTTTTTAAAACTACAGGAAACGCTGGTTACACTGTTACTGAAGGAGACAAGATTAATGTAATGGGAAAAATAGCAAACTATAATGGTTTAATGGAAATAGTTGCAGATTCTATTGTAAAAATATCTTCCGGAAACATTTTAAGCACTCCATTATTAGTAACCACTTTGGATGAATCAACAGAATCCAGATTAGTAAGAATGGACAGTTTAATTTATGTTTCTGGATGGCCAACAACATCAGCAAATGCTAACGTAAATTTATTACGAGGAAGTCAGGCTATTTTATTGAGAGTATATGGTTCAAGTAATTTATATACTGCAACTCCTCCTACTTCAATGTTTTCTGTTATAGGTATAGGAAATCAATACATAGCTGCATCTCCATATTTAGGAGGATATCAATTATCACCAAGATATTTGGCTGATGTTACTTCCAATCCTTCTGATAGTACCTTAACTCATTTGAATATAACTTCAACAACAGCTGAGTGTTTAGGTAAAGTATCTTACGATTGGGGTTCTACAATAACTTCCAGAGGTATTTGTTATGGAACTATAATCAATCCTACCTTAAGCAATAGTCATTTGGCAGTTGCTGGTACAACTGGTACTTTTACTGCAAGTTTAACTGGATTAACACCAAATACACTTTACCATTATAGAGCTTATGCTACCAATTCAAATGGAACATCTTATGGTTCAGACTCTACATTTTCTACTTCTGTTAGCTTATTTCCTACAACATTAAAAATAACTTCTATTAATAACAGTAAAACTATATCTGCTAATACACCATTTAGCGTAACAATACAAGCTATTGATAATGCTGGAGACCCTAAAAATGTTTTAATTAATACAAAAGTATTACTAATTACAAATGGAACAATTGGTGGAACAACATTCGGATATATAACTGCAGGTACAAGTTCTGTTACTATTTCAGGTGTTACATTAGCAGCTGGAAATAACATAAATATTTCAGCGATTGATTCTGCATCAAACTTATCTACTTTCACCAGTTCGAACTTTAATATATTAGATGCTGCTAGTAAATTAGCTTTCATAGGAGTTCCAAGTAGTGCGTTATCATTTCAAACTTTAAATTTTGCAGTAAATGCGCTAAGAAATGATAATTCTATTGACTCTAATTTTACAGGTAATGTTACTCTAAATATAATTAGTGGAACAGGTAATATGCTAGGTACAACTACAAAAATAGCAATATCAGGAATTACTACTTATAATGACATTTCATTTGATCAAGCTGGAAGTTATCAAATAAATGCCTCATCTAATGGATTGACATCAACTTCAAATGCTAGTATTAATCTAACTGCAGGGCCACAGATGATCGAATTAGTTGTACCTAAATACATAGGATGTAAAAACTCTTCAACTAATACTCAAAGAACACCAATAGCAATTTGTTTACAGTTTAAAAATCTTGATCCAGACACAATTTATGACATCAAAGCTCAGATAGGTGCTTTAACTGATACATCAACCCTATTTGGAGCTGGAAACTTATGGAATGGTACTGCTTTTTCAGGTAGTAATTATAACCAAGCATTCTCAACTGATGCGAATGGAAACAGCCAGCCAGTATGGATTTATTTAACTTCAACTGGAAATGCTACAAGATTTGAAGCAGGTCAAGTACATAACTTAAGAGTAGGTTATGCTAAAACAGGAGGTACTATTTCTTCAAAGCCTAACTTTATTGGAACTAAAACCATAACAGCTTTAGACATTGCTAAAACAGCAAGAACAACTTCGAATACAGATGATGGTGCTTATTTAAGAGGAACAGCTGATAGTACAGCATCTGGAAAATATATTTTAATATATGACAATGTTAATGGAACAGGTAGCCCATTAAGTTCATACCAAATTAGACAATCGGCAGCAACACAAAGCACACAAACAGATTTACCAAGACAAATTGATAGTGTGTATATGCAAGCAGGCACTACTAAAAAAGGAGATTATGCATTGATAATTCCAACTAGTACAATCAATCCATTAGGAGTAAGAAGAATTGAAGCCAGGAATGCTGACAATTCAATATATGCTTTTAATACATCTAACGATGGAACATGGACGAGTGGTGTAAACACAGCAATTGTGAATAGAAGAGATTCAATAAAAATCTCTTTAAATGATGCCCCATTAGTACCAATAACTTCAAAAAAACTTAATGTTACTGCTATGTTACAAAATTTATATGACCCTTATCTTGGATATATGTATCACACACAAGATATCGACTGGATTGAAGGAACCCTTTTCAACACCTTTCAAGGTAATGTTGTAGACACCCTATCTATAATTATAAGAAATGCGACCACTTACGATGTTGAATACACATATAACAGTTTAGAATTAAATTCAAATGGTAGTATTACTGAATTAAATTTACCTTTAAATATAAGTGGTAATTATTATATTGTTTTAATTCATAGAAATAGTGTTGAAACCTGGAGTGAACCAATTAGTTTTTCAAGTTCAAATATTAGCTATAATTTCTTCACTGCACCAGTATCAACAATCTTTTTAGGAAATATGCAAGCGGCTGGAAATAATAATTTAATTTGGGGTGGAGATATTAATAATGACGGTACCGTAAACATTTTTGATCTTTCATCTGTTTTTGATGCTATAAATGATCCTTTTGGAATATTAAGTGCAGGGTATAATGGAAATGATTTAACAGGCGATGGAGTTGTAAATATATTTGATTTATCTTTAGTTTTTGACAATCTAAATTTAGGGGTTGGATCTGTAAATCCATTCACTATTAAGTAAACGAAATTTATAAATAATAAAAATAAATACTAATCAATAAAAAAAATGAAAAAATCAATTTACTTTTTTATTAGATGGGCAATCGCCCCTCTATTATTTTTGATTTGCTCTTATTCTTATGCCCAGCAACCAAATGCGCAGGTTAAGATAAGTAACGACACCTTATTGGATGCTAAAAACTACCAATTTGATGTATATGTTAGAGCTAAAACTATTAATGGAACTACTAGTTTTAACTTAAAAGGATTTCAATTTGCAGTTCAAGATAGTTTAAAAAATGTAATGAATGGTGGAACTGTAACTACTACAGTTGTTGCAGGGAGTTCAAATTTTGGGACTAATCCTAATCAACAACCAACCACTATTCTTTTCAAACCATCTACGACAAGTCCGCTTTATGCTCAAATAAACCCTGTAGCTCTTCAAACAGTAGGTATGACAATTTATGACTCTGCTACAGACCCATTAGCTGCTTCTGGTTGGATTAGAGCATGTAGTATGAAACTTACAAGTACAGCAAACTTTACACAAGGCAAAATGTATGTATTCCATAGCAAAAGTACAACCTACCCTACTGTTGTGCAAGCTAACTATACAAATCCTAACCCAGCAAATGGTGTTATTCCTTTCGATACTTTAAGAAGTAATTGGAGCAATCCATATCTTAATAAAGCATTAACTCTTTTTAACGTTACAGGTACTGGCTCTTACATTGGTACTGCTGGTGTGAATGTTGGATTAGATGGCTCTGAAGTTGGTTGTGCTTATATTTTACAAAAAAATGGCACTACAATTTCTAACTTACAAGAAATAGTTGGAACTGGTGGCCCAATTTCATGGCCAGGACAGTTAGCAGGAACCTATACTATTTTAGGTAGAAGAATTGCTACATATATAAATAATGTAATAATGACAGGAAGTGCTACTGTTACTGTTGCAAGTAATACTCCAGGAAATGCTGGCACAATTACCGGTACTTTTACAGTTTGCCAAGGACAATCGAATGTAACTTATAATATAAATAAGATTTTATATTCTGATACTACAATCTGGGGTTATACAGGAACAGGTGCAACAATTATTAGAGTTAATGATACAACTATAAAAGTTAATTATGGTATTGGAGCAACTGCTGGTACTTTATCAGTATATGGACACAATTCATTAGGTGATGGACTATCTTCAACTCAACTTATCACTGTTAATTTATTACCTGCTACTGCTGGCATAATAACTGGTATTGCAAGTGTATTCCCATTAGATATTAACACTTATATTGTACCTACAATTAACAATGCGACTACTTACACTTGGAATTATACAGGTCAAGGAGTAAATTATACAACTTCAACATCTGGAGATTCTGTTGTTTTAAACTTTTTAGCTAATGCTACTTCTGGTGTACTAACAGTAAAAGGCACGAATGCTTGTGGTGATGGTGTAATATCTCAAAATTTCACAATAAATGTATCATCAATTCCTGCTGCTGCTGGAACTATTGTTGGTAGTTCAAGTTCATGTCCCGGAGTAAATAATTTAGTTTATTCTGTTCCTCCAATTCTAGGAGCAGCATCAGATAGTACAGGATATGTATGGAATTATTCTGGAACAGGTGCTACTTTAAAAAGGTCAATAACTGGTGACACCGTCTATGTAAATTTAGATTTATCTGCAACTTCTGGAAATTTAACAGTAAATGGACACAATTCATTTGGTAATGGAGCTACATCTGCAAATTATGCTATTACAATTACTCCATTCCCTTCTGCTGCTGGAACAATTATTGGTAGTAATGCTCCATGTATCAACTTAGCTACAACATATACTGTTCCTTCAATTGCAAATGCTACTTCTTATGTATGGACAAAATCTTCGAATGCTAATGGAGCTAGTAATGCTGATACAATCAGTATTAATTTCACAAGTATTGGAGCAGGTACAATAACAGTAAAAGGGCATAACCAATGCGGTGATGGTCCTTCGTCTACTGCTTTTGCATTTACTGCAAAAACAGTTCCTACAATTTCAGCAGACACACTAAAAGGGACAACATTAGTTTGCCAAGGCTCAACTAATGTTCTTTATTATTTGTCAAGTACAATTCCTGGCTCTACAAATTATGTATGGACATTACCTACAGGTATCGTTCCTACTACTGGTACTACAACTACAACTAATGATTCAATAAAGGTAACATTTACTAATGCAACAGGTGCAAATGGGCTTATTAAAGTAAAAGGTAGTAATGCTTGTGGATTTAGTTCAGACTTCCCTCTTTCAGTTACTATTAATTTATTACCAGCTGCAGCAGGTACTATTACAGGTTTAACTACAGTATGCCAAGGTGACTCTGTTGTATACAAAGTGAACCCTATTGCAAATGCAATAACATATAACTGGACTTCACCAACAGGATCAACATTAACTCAATTTGCATCTAAAGATTCAATAAAAGTTAAATATACCATTACTGCAGTTAACGGAAACATTACAGTAAATACATCAAACACATGTGGAACTGGTACAGGTAGTACTTTAGCTGTAATAGTAAATCCTCTACCAAGTGTAGCAGGAGCAATTACAGGGGCTGCTTATGTTTGTTTAAACCAAAATTCAGTTACATATTGGGTACATAAAGCTGCAAACGCGACATCTTACGTATGGACATTGCCTACAGGGATAACAGGAACAAGTACTGACACAACAATAACTGTTAACGTTTCTGCAAGTGCTGTAAGTGGGACAATAAGTGTGAAACCAACAAACAATTGTGGTTCTGCAACAGCTTCTACTTTTTCAGTTACCGTTGGAACATTACCAGGTGCTGCAGGAACAATTACTGGAGCAACTACTGCTTGCGGTGGTGCTACTGGAGTTCTTTACACAGTTCCTACTATAACTAATGCAACTTCATATTCATGGACATTACCTTCAGGTGCAGTTGGAAGTAGCTCTTCAAATACAATTTTTGTAAACTACACTAGCAATACTCAATCTGGAAATATTACTGTAGCTGGAACTAGTTTCTGTGGAAATGGTACTTCTTCATCATTAGCTATTGTTGTTAGTCAGGCTCCAACATTTGTATTCCCTGATACTGTTGTTTACAGTAAACCTAATTTAACTGGAGATACTGCCCTTTGTCCATTATCTTCAAATATAGTTTTCTATACACATCCTATCCCAGGTGCAACTTCTTATTCATGGTCATTACCATTTGGATGGACTTCTACTGGTTGTACTACTTGTGACTCTATACATGTTAGTTTACCACAAGGTTCAATTACAGGAAACATTTCTGTTGCTGGTGTAAACACATGTGGAACAGGTGTATCTAAATATAGAAAAGTATATGTTTCAGCACTCCCTTCACTATCTCCTACTATTCAAGGTATGGTATCTAAATGTGTTGGTGATACAGCAGTATTCTGGATCTCAAGCAGGATAACTAATGCATTAAGTAGTACATGGACTGTGCCTTCTGGTGTAACAATTACTTCTCAGAATGACTCTGTGATTAAAGTATTGATAACTGCAAGTGCTGTTTCAGGCTATGTTTCTGTAACTGGAGTTAACTTCTGCGGAAATGGACCAGTTAATCAGAAATACTTAACAATTATGGCTCCTCCTGTAGCAGCAGGTACTATTACAGGTAATCCTGTAGCATGTTTAGGGGCATTAAATATATTTGGAGTACCTCAAATAACTGGTGCAACTTCTTATGCATGGAGTTATACTGGAGTTGTTGACTCTTTGAAACCTGTAAATAATCAAGCTTATTTATATCATGGTTCAACATCTACATCTGGTAGTTTAACTGTACACGGAGTAAATTCATGCGGTTCTGGACCTAATTCAGCACCATTTGTTATTACTACTACTACACGTCCGTCAGCTACAGGTACTATTACTGGACCTAGTGCTGTTTGTCAAGGTGCAAATAACCAGAGCTATTGTGTTTCTGCAATTCCATCTGCAACTTATTACAACTGGGATGTTCCTACTTCTTTAGGTACTATTTCAGGTACAAGTACCGGTACTTGTATCAATGTTAATATTCTTCCTTTAGCTTTAGCAGGTACTATAACTGTAAAAGCTGGTAATGATTGCGGTTTAGCTTTAATTCCATCAGCAAGTATAGCTGTAACTATCAACTCACTTCCATCTGCAGCAGGTGTTATTACTGGGTTAAGTACAACTGTATGTACAGGCGTAACTGGATTACAATACAGTGTTCCTACTATTTCTGGAGCAAGTTCATATTTGTGGAGCTACACACCAGCAACAGCATTTACTGGTAGCAGTACTACAAATGCTATTACTTTAGCAGCAGGCAACACTGCAGGTGCTGTTACATTAAGTGTAAAAGGACATAACTCTTGTGGAGATGGAGCTGCATACAATTTGCCTATGACAATTTTATCGGCTCCTGCTCAACCTACAATTGTTGATATGAACCCAACAACACTTCCTAGACCAGCTAATACTAAATATTATAGAGCAACACCATTTGATGCTGGTAGCACTTATACATGGACTTTAACACCAAACAATACTGTTCTGTATACTTTGATCCCTTATGTTACTACAGATACAATCTCTTTAAATTTCAATAAAGATTCAAATTATTGTACTACACTTACTGTTAAAGCACAAAATCAATGTGGAAGTAGTGTAAGTTCAACAGGATCCCAAATTTGTGTGGTTGGTATCAACGAATGGGTCAATAATTTGAATTATCATATTTATCCTAATCCTACTCATGGATTGTTGAATATTGAAATGAACGGTATCAACGAAAACTTAGAATTAGCTATTATTAATATTCAAGGTGAGATTATCAAAACCGAAAGTATTAGTAGAACTAGTAGCATCTTTAAAAAAGAAATAGATTTATCTGCATATTCAAGAGGTATCTATTTTGTTAAAATTATAGGTAAAGAATTTGTAAAGGTCGAAAAGATCGTAGTACAATAATTTTTATTAAATATTTTAAATAAAAAAAGGGAAGCCGAAAGGTTTCCCTTTTTTTTACCCTCTTCGACTTTACTCAGGGACCTCTTGAGAGAGGCTTTTGTGTGGGTTTATTATTAATATTGTTCTAATAGAAATATAAATTAACTTTTAATTTATAAAATAAAATTAGCATTAATATTTTGCTAATGATATAGAGATTATCATTATATAAATATTCCTTATTTAGAATATGTATTGATTACTTTTTATTGATAACTATCTTAGTTTTGTAATATATAATTAGTAATTTTACCGCTTCTAAGATATTATTCTTATGATAATCGTTTTCATTAAAAAACAATTTACATTCAGCTTACTACCTTTATCATATCTATAATTTTTTCGAGATTTATACAACGTATTTGAATCAATCTTTTTTTGTTTGCAGTGTAAAGAAAATCATAGCTACAAAAAAAATCATTATAAAAAGAAAAAGCAATACGTATAAAAACAAAAATGCATTCTTAAACGTACTTCGGAATCTTAATTGATATTTTCAGATTTGGTTATTACACCATAAAAAGTAAATAGAATACTTAATTTATAATAAAAAAATACATTTACATTATGTATGATTATACGGAAGATTTTAACGGAATGTTAAAAAGAATGTTTCTCGGTTGCGACCCATTTGCAGCTGAAATAGCATTAGTAGCAGGATTTAAAAATCCTTATGACAGCTTACAAGTAATATCGGGAGATATTGAAAGACTTGGCAACAAACAAAAAGTAAAAATTTCGGATGGTCCTGTTCTACGACCAATTAATAAGCACACATTTTATGGCTTAGCCGGCGACATTGCATCTATTACTTTAGGATATGCTTATGCTATTAATGATGCTGCTTTAATAGCTAATATGGATTGGAAGCCTAATTATAGCTATACTATAACCGACGAAGAAGTTATAAGAGACTGTAAGAAAATTTATGACAATGCAATTGGACATAAAGCTGCTTTATTAAACTATGGGATAACTGCTGCTAATTTCACCGATTTGGGGAATATGGTTGTGGATTGGGAAGTAAATATGGAAACCAATTTAGAGGCATGGAAACTAAAAAGAATGCACTCTGCACAGATGTTGGCAAAAGTAAAAGAAGGTAAGTTAATAGTTGAAAACATCCTTGATAAAGTGATCGTTGCTTTTAAAACATCGTGCCCAGAAATGTATAAAGCTTACTCCACATCACGTTCAAGCATGTCGAGTCATAGTATGAGAAGAGCTAACTCTGGTACTATTATTGGATTTGTGTATGTAAAAGAGGATGGGATTCCGCTTAATGCTTTAGTGTGGACTACTGCCGGAACTGTTATGAAAAGAGTGGAATCGGATATGGATGGGATGTTTAGAAACGTTTTACCTGTGGGAACTTACACTTTTACATGCGAAAAACAAGGATATGTTACCTTAAAAGCTGAGAATATCTTGATAAGAAACGACGAAGACAGGTTGTTGAATTTTGAGATGTATAAATTAGGTACTAAACCAAAGGAATAAGTTTAAAGAAATAATTGTATGTTTAAATTTGGTTCATACAATTTGGGTTTCATAATTTTTGTATTAAAAAGGAAGTCGAAAGACTTCCTTTTTTTTTAGCTGTTGGGATCAAAAGGCTTTTAGTCTATAAACTTTAAGCTTTAAGATAAAAATAATTTTGCTTTATTCCCTCTCCTTTTAAGAGATGGTTAAAGAAAGGACATCTCAGTTTTTTTTTACAATTACTTCTTTATAAAATTTGTACATATCAATACAATTTGCATTAACAATTATTTAACAGTTATTTTAATAATTATTAAATTTTGCCTTCAATATTAAAATATTTTTGCATTTAATAAATTAGTAACAAAACAAGAACTTTTTAGACGTTTTTTTTAATTAAAATGTACTTAATATTTCGACATTGTTTAAAAATGGGGTAAGCCGAAAACCCAACAAAAGAGTAGGCTCAAAATAAAAAATTAATACTAAAT
>CAYRBL010000096.1:4080-10038 GCA_964422385.1 uncultured Bacteroides sp. | reverse complement strand
AGTAGCAAATACTAATAAGACTATTATTATAGACCCATGGACAATTACCCCAACAAGTTTATTGTATAATAATGTCGCATTAGATATAGATTATGATGATTTTGGTAATTTTTATTTCTCAGGTGGTTCTGGCCCTTTTTTACTATCTAAATACTCAGATTCTGGAGTTTTTCTTTGGACATATGCAAATCCAGGTTGGTTAGGTTTCAACGGGATTTATTATTGCTATTCTAAGTTTTGTGTTATCCCTAATACTGGGACTATATTTATAGGAGCTGGTTTCAATGGAGGTAATTTTGGTTGTCCAATAATGAAAATAAGTAATACTGGATTATTAACTTTTTTTTCACCTGATTTTGGTATGAATGATGAAATATGGAAGATGCATTATAATAAATGTATTAATCAATTAATAGCATTTGGAGGAGGAACTCAACACACTGACAATATTAAGATATTAGCTGATACTAATTTGAGTAGTTGTATTTCAAAAAGCTTTGATGGAGTCCCATTTTACTTTAATGATATTGCTTCTGCAGTAATGGATAATAATGGAGATTTCTATGCCTTAATGACAAATTATGGGAATTCATCTGCTCAAGATGGACATTTAAAGAAAAGCCTTTTTTCAACTAATTATTCACCTCCTTGTGCTTTTGATATTCAAACAAATTGTCAATTTAAGGAAGGATATGGAGGGTTACAAGGAATTTCACATGATGTAGCAACTGTTAGAGCTAATGCTTTGGCTGTGAACAATAATTATCTTTATACTTATGATGGTAAAACGCTGTCAGCATGGAATAAAATAGACGGAAGTTTGTTAAGTTCAATTGTTGTTGATAATTCTTATTATTATAATGAATATAGATTTCATGAAGGTATTGAAGTTGATCAATGCAATAATGTTTTCGTAGGTGGAAAGAATAAAATTCATCTATATAATTTCACAGGGAACTCATTTAATACACTCAATCCTATTGCAACGGATATACAAAATGAAGTTCATGACATAAGAATGAATAAAGAAAATGGTAAATTATATATATGTGGAATAGGATTCGTTACTGTAATAAATTCACCAATTACATGTTTTGATTCACAACGTCAAACTTTAATTCCTAATGTTTTTACACCTAATAATGATGGATATAATGATATTTTTATTGTAAATTTATCAGATTATTTAAGTATTGATCTAAGAATTTATAATAGATGGGGAAACTTAGTATTTGAAGATACTAACTATAAAAATGATTGGGATGGAACAGTTAATAAGAATAAATTGGCTGAGGGAACTTACTATTATATTATAAAAGCAAAAGATTATTGTGATAAAAATAAAGAGTATCACGGTAGTTTAACAATACTTAGATAATCTTAATTGCTAAACAAAGCATCGACAAATGCTTCCTTGTTGAATATTTGAAGATCTTCCATCTTCTCCCCTATCCCTATATAGCGAACAGGTACTTTAAACTGGTCGGAAATACCAATAACCACACCACCTTTAGCAGTGCCATCGAGTTTGGTAAGTGCCAATGCATTTACCTCGGTAGCAGCTGTAAATTGTTTGGCTTGCTCAATAGCATTCTGCCCTGTACTAGCATCTAGCACCAGCAATATCTCGTGTGGAGCATCAGGAATCACCTTTTGCATCACTCTTTTAATCTTGGTAAGCTCATTCATCAAATTAACTTTGTTGTGCAATCTACCAGCGGTATCAATGATAACCACATCCGTTTTGCGCACCAAAGCCGACTTCAAAGTATCAAAAGCCACAGAGGCAGGATCGGCATTCATCCCCTGGCTAACAATAGGAACATCAACTCGCTCCGACCAAATAGTTAACTGATCGACAGCAGCCGCCCTAAAAGTATCGGCAGCACCTAATAAAACTGTTTTACCTGCTTTTTTAAACTGATGAGCCAACTTGCCAATGGTAGTAGTTTTGCCTACCCCATTAACGCCAACAACCATAATTACGTAAGGTTGCTCGCCTGTTGGAAATGAAAAATCATCCCTGTTTTCGTTTTCGTGTTCCTGCAGCAACGAAGCAATTTCTTCCTTTAGGATAGAATTTAGGGCTTCGGTACCTATGTATTTATCTTTAGAAACACGTTTTTCGATACGTTCAATAATTCTCAAAGTAGTTTCCACGCCAACATCCGAAGAGATTAAAATCTCCTCTAAATTATCGAGCACCTCCTCATCAACTTTGGACTTACCAAGAATAGCTTTAGAAATTTTACTAAAGACACTTTCTTTGGTTTTAGCCAAACCTTTGTCAAGGCTCTCTTTTTTATCCTTGGAAAATATTGAGAACAAACCCATACTAAAAACTTGCTTTAAGGAAAATCTAATTGATGTCAATAAAAAAAAAGTCCCGAAGATAGTCCGGGACTTTTCTATTATATAACGAATTTCTTATGCTTTGTTAGCTAAAAATTCTTTTACCGTCTCGTTAGGAACGATATTTTCTTTCCACATGTACGCACCTGTTTTAGGTGATCTAGCCATATAGTAAACCTTAGCATAGTCTTTACCTGTGGTTGTTTTCAGTGTTGCAACAACTTTCTTTGCCATAACTTAAAATTATTTAATTTCTTTATGTACTGTTACTCTTTTTAAGATTCGGTTGTATTTTTTCAACTCTAATCTTTCAGGTGTATTCTTTTTATTTTTCATTGTGATGTACCTTGATGTTCCTGGAACGCCACTTGTTTTGTGTTCAGTACACTCTAGAATAACCTGTTGTCTTGCTTCTTTGTTCTTCTTCGCCATTTGATTGAACTTTCTATTTAAGGGGTGCAAAATTAAAAGTTTTTATCGAATTATCCTAATAAATTAGAATTATTTTTTTACTTTTACCGAAAATAATTATTTCACATGAATTGGGAAGTCTATATCAAGGGGTTTAAATCCTATTTAAAATTAGAGAAAGCTATGTCTGCTAATACAGTAGAGGCATACATCAGAGATATTGAAAAACTGGTGCAGTATATCGACTTTCATAAATTCGACCTCACTCCTACCTCCATTGAGTTGCGAAATTTAGAAGAATTTATAATTTGGATAGGCGAATTTGGCTTAAGTGCGACATCTCAAGCCAGAATTATTTCGGGAATTAAAGCTTTTTACAAATATCTTTTGATGGAAGACATCATCGACCAGAGCCCAGCAGAACTTTTAGACACTCCCAGAATAGGAAGAAAGCTGCCCGATGTTTTAAGCTTAATAGAAATAAATATGCTTATAAATGCAATTGACCTTAGCAGCCCTCAGGGAGCACGAAATAAAGCAATATTAGAAATAATGTATAGTTGCGGACTTAGAGTTTCGGAACTTATCAATTTAAAAATATCATGTCTGCATTTTAGTGAAGATTTCATTGTAGTAACTGGAAAAGGCGATAAAGAACGCTTGGTCCCTATAGGTGACGAAGCTCAGAAATACATTAATATATATTTAAAAGAAGTAAGGATACATAATAAGATTAATGCAGGCGAAGAAGATTATGTTTTTCTAAATCGTCGTGGGAACAAACTTACGAGAGTAATGATTTTTTATATTATTAAAGATTTATGTAAACTTGTTGGGATTAAAAAGCAGATAAGTCCACATACTTTTAGGCATTCTTTTGCCACCCATTTAATAGAAGGAGGAGCAGATATCAGAGCAGTACAAGAGATGCTGGGACATTCATCAATAACTACAACCGAAATTTATACACATTTAAATAGGGAGTTTTTAAGAGATTCTCTTTTGATGTTTCATCCAAGATATGGGAAAGATTGGATTACCTCTCCCCAAGCCATTCCAGAAGAAAAGGATTAAAATAGCTTTGTTTTAATAAAACCAAAAAGGCTGACATAAATGCCAGCCTTTTTGGTTTGAATTATTTTTTCTCTTTATAGATTTCTATATTTACCAGTTCGAGAATTTCTTTTTCGAGTTGTTGTGCTTTTGCTTCGAGATCGGCACCTTGTTTTAGGATTTCCTCAACATAAACTTTATCTTTTAATCCAATTGCATTAAT
This sequence comes from uncultured Bacteroides sp., assembly GCA_964422385.1. Classification (GTDB taxonomy): domain Bacteria; phylum Bacteroidota; class Bacteroidia; order Bacteroidales; family JACABE01; genus JBAXLO01. The sequence continues at coordinate 5,999 of CAYRBL010000096.1, read as the reverse complement.
CTTTACATTTAAGAAAGCTCCCATTATAGCCGAACGTGCACATAAAGCACCCACTCCAGCATCAGTTACCGAATTAGGATTACCTGTTACAACCATAGCTTTTATCAAATCAAATGCATCAAATGACTTTTGCATTGTTTTAAAAGGGACTTCAATAGCATATTTAGTTGCTTCTTGAATAGCTGCAGTACGAGCTGCTTTTTCTTCGTCAGTGCCTTTAGGCAAACCAAATGCATCCATTATTTTATTAAAAGCATTGGTGTCTTCATCCACTAAAAACAACAACTCATCTTTTATTTGCTGTCCTTTTTCGGCCCAATCAGAGAACTCTTCCCAACGATCGTCCCAACCAGCTTTATGTGAAGAAAGATTTGCAACCATAGTTGCCAAAGCAGCACCCAAAGCACCAAGATATGCAGAAATAGAACCACCACCAGGAGCAGGAGATTCAGAAGCAGTTTCGTTGGCAAAACCAGTACAGGTCATATCAATTAACTTCTTTGTTTCTTTATCTGCTAATACGTATTCTATGATTTTTTCTTCTGGATTAAATGGTTTGAGGTCATCTAAACCCATTGATTTAATAGCAATCTTTATTATTTCTTCATCAGCTACACCTAATGAACGATTTTGTTTTTTAAGGAAGAATTTACCTGCATCAATCAAAGTCTTTTTAGGAACCAAACCAACGATTTCGGAACCTGAAACCCTCAATCCTCTTTCAGTAGCTTTTTTATTTACCTCTTCAAAAGCAACGTGAACAGGAGTTACTGATATGTTTGTAATATTCATCGACACCTGAGCAATTCCATATTCTTCGATAAACCATCCAATAGCTTTACATCCTTTAAGTGTTCCTGGAATCATCAATTGATTTCCTTTTTCATCTTTTAGAATCTTTCCTGTAACAGTATTCCCTTCTCGCATTGGACGACCTTTTTCACGTACATCAAAAGCAACAGCATTAGCACGACGCGTAGAAGTAGTATTTAAATTATAATTGATAGCAACCAAAAAATCTCTTGCACCTACAGCAGTTGCACCAGCAGTAGCATTAAACTCAGCAGGGCCAAAATCAGGTTTCCATTCAGGTTTGGTTATTTTATCTTTCAATCCTTCATACTCTCCTTTACGGCAATGCGCAAGATTTTTTCTTTCATCAGAAAAAGCTGCACTTTCATAACAGTAAATTGGAATATTCAACTCCTCACCTATTCTCTTTGCAAGTTTGCGAGCATATTCAACTGTTTCTTCCATTGTAATATTAGCAACAGGAACGAATGGGCACACATCAGTAGCTCCAAAACGTGGATGGGCTCCGTGGTGATTTCGCATATCAATAATTTCAGAAGCCTTTTTCACTGCTTGATAAGCTGCTTCTACAACTTCGTCAGGAGTACCAACAAATGTAACTACAGTTCTGTTGGTAGCTGCACCCGGGTCAACATCCAATAGTTTTACACCTTCTATTTTTTCAATCTCATCAGTTATTTGTTTTATAACTGTCATATCGCGTCCTTCACTAAAATTAGGAACGCATTCGATTAATTTCTTCATATTATATAAGAATATTTATAATTATTTTTGGTTCTTGAAATCGTTTGCAAAAGTAAAGAAAAAGATTCAACCCTAGCCTTTAATTGAATATTTTATTTTATAATTTTTAAATTGATTAAAATAAAAATCCCCGTTAACATTTTTAAGTATTAACGGGGACATATATATAATGTATAAAAATATTAATTAGTACACAATAAGTTTTCTTGAAATAGTAGCATTAGCTGTTTTTAATGAAATAAAATAAATACCCTTACTAAATGTACTTACATCTATTTTATGATTGTATTCAGATGCATTGATATTAATATTTTCTTTATAAATAATGTTTCCTAAAAGGTCATATACTAATAAATTTGCAG
>CAYRBL010000096.1:0-3980 GCA_964422385.1 uncultured Bacteroides sp. | reverse complement strand
GTACTTATATACATATTCACAGGTATTCTATTGCTTTTGCAAGGAGCAGGTTTTACTTCCCAATCATAGAAATAATAGTAATAGTTATTAGGATTACCTTGTGTAGCTGTAGATGTTTTAAGGGAAACGAGATTACTAATATTATAAGGGTAAGGATAAGATGTAGCACCAGTACCCATACTACTTCTATACAAATTTGGAGCTAAAGGTCCATATAATTTTAGATTATTCATAATTGGTAAATCTAAATTTAGATATACTCTACTTTTTCCAGCAGGAATATAAACAGTCTTTGACCAAATAACGGTATCTACATTGTTCCATAATTGTATTACTCGATTACCTGCAGTTTGAGCCCATACGAGTACACTTACCAGTTTTGATTCGTTATAACAATCGAAAATCATCCCTCTAAGTGCATTTTGAGTATAATTAGTAAACGTACCTCCTAAGGAATCCGTTTTCCCACCATTAATAGAAGGATTATCTTGCTGCATTTCCACATATAAAGTAGTAGTATTCGAAAGCAAAGCTGTAGTATGAACTGAGCCTGTATCAATAGGAACAGTACTTGTAGGAGAATCGAACCATTTTATATTCCCAGTTCCGTTTTTAGTTGCAGTAATAATAAAACCAGTAGGACCACAATTAGTAGTATCAGTAAATGACATAGTAGGAGAAAGTGGTTTTGCAATAGTAATGATATGATTTTTTATTAAAGAATCGCCACCAAATGAATTTGATACTTTTAGTTTTACATTATAAGTACCATTATTTAGATACATATGAGTAGGATTTTTTGAGATATCAGAAGTGCCATCACCAAAATCCCAACGCCAATTATTAGGGCAATTTGTAGAAAGATCTGAAAAATCAATAATACCATTACAGCTTACTGTATCCGATACACTAAAGTTACAAACAGTAGGATTAGAACCAACTGTTGCCTGCCAACTCATCACAAAACCAGAAGCAATACCACCAACATCAGTTCTTTGTTTAAGAGTTACAGCACCTGAGGATGCAGTAAGAAAACCACCACCAGGCAAACTTGTACCAGAATAATTTCCAATTAATGGACTTAAGGTATCAGGACCATTAAAGATAGAAATAAAATCGTATCCAGCTTCAAAATTAAAGCTTGTAAAAGTTAAAGCAATTGAAGTTGCACCTCCTGGAGCAATTGTAGTAATACAACTTGAACCATCAATATAATCGCCAGTACCGCCATTATCTAATAAAATACCATTGCAAGATGTTTCTACTTTTACACCTGAATTAGGCATATCATAAGTGCAAGGATTAGTTGGCAATATGCTTACAAAAGAAACCTTGGTTATACTATCTTTACCACAACCACCACCATTAGCAACTAATTTAACATTAAAATTACCATAAGTATTATAAGTGTGTGTTGGATTTAAACTTGAGCCTATAGTTCCATCACCAAAATCCCAAGTATATGCAGCGCCATTATTACTTAAATTAGTAAATAAAATAGTAGCAGGAGGCTTGCAAAAAGATGTAATATCTGATTTAAAATTACTAGTAACTCCTGGACTAAAAGCTGTACCTACACCTACTGCATACATAGCATTAATTGTGCTTTGAACAGCTGGACTACAAGCACCATAAAGATCGGTAGCTGCAATTATAGCATAAAATCTTGCATCAGTATATTGTGAAGAAGGAGTTAAATAAACGGTAAGTAATCGATATGCAATTGCATTTGCAGTATCCATTCCTAAACGAGCTACATTAAATGCATTACCAATATCATTAGTACCTGAACCTCCATTACATAATAAATAATACCAGTAGTTAATAACACCCGAATTGGTGTGAACCCCACCATTATCTGTAGAAGTAGTTGCCCAATAAGTACCATTATAAGTATCTGGTTGTTGATATGCATTTGGATTCGACATCGATCGAATAACCTGTCCTATATCATCTCCCATTAACCATGTTGCAGTTGCTGATTTAGCATAAAACTTAACAGCCATACCAAATATATCACTAAAACCTTCATTTAAGGCACCAGATTCATAAGAATAAGTTAAGTTGGCAGTATAAGAATCAACACCATGAGTCATCTCATGACCACAAATATCAATTGCAGTTAATGGCCCCATAGTTGTATTGCCATCACCATAAGTCATGCGTTGACCATCCCAGAATGCATTGGCATAATTAACGTTATAATGCACGTAACTTTTCAGTTTCATACCATTATTATCTAAACTATTTCTATTAAATTTTACTTTATAAAAATCATAGGTCATTTCGGAACCCCAATGAGCATCAGTAGCTATTTCATCTTTTAAAGCATTCACATTATTCCAAAAATTATTACTATCTAAAAAATCGACAGCAGAAGCATAATTTGATCCTTGAAGCATATTGTAAGTTTCAATACCACCGCCTCTAACAACTTCTCTTAATCGATAGGTTGTAGTATTAACACTGTCAGTTGTTAATTTTTGAATCCCACTATATTTAGTAAGTGCTGTAGCTTCAACATCTGAAAAATGTATGGTTTGGTTTTCAAATATTATTTTACCACTTGATGCGTCAACATAACAATCTGCTCTCCTTAGCGGTTTTACTGAATAGATATCGAATTTATAAGTATAAAAATACTTTTGAGCAGTTTTATCGTAATATAAAGTAATTTCACCTTTTGGGTAATAGGTAGCATTTGGATCATTCTTGTCTTGTTTCAACAAGTTTTCTTCTCCTGGAATTTGCCACATATATTGTTCAGCATTTTTTTGAGACAAGGCTTGGCTTAAAGCTGACTCCTCACTTAAAGTAATTGTGTTTTCGGGTGTAATTTGTTTTGCAAATTCACCATTTAAACTAAATATCTTACCATCTTTAACGTGCACTATGAACATGCCATTTTGAATAAGATAAGATTTGTAAGTTTGATAATAACGATAATTAACAAAACCTAAATTATCCTCTTCTGTTTTTATAAGTTTATAACTAAACTCTGGAGTAGTCTTAATTACAGATGCAATTAAGGAACTTAACTTATCAAAAGGCTCTTCCAAACCGCTTCTGAATTTAACAAACGAAGGAACTCCTGTAAGGTCGTTCATCCTTATTGTTTCAGATCCTTTTATTAATCTGTCGGCGGAAGCTCCGTTAAATACCGTTTGCGAAAAAGATGTTAAGCTTAAAAATAAAAAGCTAAAAATTAAAATTAACGATGTAGTTTTTCTCATTTCAATGTTTTCAAATATTCGGTAAAATTATAAATTTAATTCGTATTGGCTCTAATAACTGCATACATTAACTATACTTTAACAAAGATTTTGTTTTTATAGGTCAAGTCCCTTTTTTATTTTAGTCTTTGGTTTCATCACTGAGAAGCCAAATCCCCCTAAATATTCTCCTAAATTAAAATATTTTCCATGCGAATAACAGAGTGGTTTCGCTTTCGTAAAATTAAAAGCACCTGTTTCATTATCTAAATATTTATCGTCGGCATTTATTGCAACCACCTCAGCTATGAACATATCGTGCGAGCCTAATTGTATTATATCTTTAACTACACATTCGATATTCACAGGCGATTCGGCAATAAGTGGTGCTTTTACCAACTGTGCTTTTTCGGGAGTTAAATTCATTTCTTTAAATTTATTAAAATCTTTTCCCGACTTCACGCCACACCAATCTGTAGCAAACGCTAATTTTTCGGTAGTAAGATTTATTACAAACTCCATATTCTTTTTAATAATTTCATACGAGTGCCTGTTGGGACGAACGGAGATATAACACATCGGAGGGTTAGAGCAGATAGTACCAGTCCATGCTATTGTTATAATATTATAATCCTCTTCGGTAGAGCCACAACTAACCATTATTGCAGGCAGTGGATATATCATTGTTCCGGGTTTCCAGTTTACTTTTGCCATAATTTATTTTTTCGACAAAATTAGTTATTTAAACTGCAATATTAAGATTAGTTT
>CAYRBL010000095.1:6916-10052 GCA_964422385.1 uncultured Bacteroides sp. | reverse complement strand
TCCCCATCGGGGATCAATATCAATAGAAAACCCAAGCCAACCAAACCACCATTTCCCTCAGGGAATATACATTTTTTATAATGGAATCATCATTTGTCACAAAAGTCTCAATTGTCCCATAAATCACAAAATCCCCAATTCACCAAATCACAAAATCAATATTTTTGTTAATATTAAATATATGTGGCAACAAATTTTTACCTTTGCCGTTAATCACATATAATTCTAAATAGAAAAAATTAATAATGGAAAAAATAACCATACTTTGGGCCGACGACGAAATAGATTTACTGAAGCCCCATGTAATGTTCCTAAACGAAAAAGGCTACAAAGTAATCACCTCCAATAGTGGCGGCGAAGCTATTGAGCTTTTGAAAAATAATATAGTCGACATCATTTTCCTCGACGAACAAATGCCGGGTTTATCAGGAATAGAAACTTTAATACAAATAAAAAATAATTACCCAAATATTCCTGTGGTAATGATTACCAAAAGTGAGGAAGAATCGATAATGGAAGATGCCATCGGTTCCAAAATCTCTGATTATCTTATCAAACCTGTTAATCCAAATCAAATAATTCTTTGTTTGAAAAAGAATTTAGAAACCAAAAGACTTGTTAGCGAAAAGGCAACTTTCTCCTACCAACAGGAGTTTAGAAATATTGGAATGGAGCTGTCATCCAGGTTAGAGCATAAAGAATGGATAGATATTTATCGCAAACTTGTGTTCTGGGAACTCGAGTTGGCCAAATCAGATGACGATGGTATTATCGAGATTTTAAAACAACAAAAAGCTGAAGCTAACAGACAGTTTTGCAAATATGTTGAAAGAAATTATACCGATTGGTTAAAAACCAATAATTCTGACAAACCTGATCAATCGCACACCATTTTAAAAGATAAAATGTTTCCGCTTTTGCAGGACGACAAACCTACTTTTTTGCTTTTGGTAGATAATCTTAGATACGATCAATGGAAAATATTACAACCAATTATCGAGCAATATTTAAGGGTAGAGTCTGACGAGATGTATTATACTATTCTTCCTTCGGTTACTCAGTTTGCCCGCAACGCACTGTTTGCAGGTTTGCTACCTTCCGAAATTGAAAAAAAATATCCTAAACTTTGGCTCAATGAAGACGAAGAAGGAACTAAAAATCAATTCGAACCTGAACTAATAACAGAATATCTTCGCCGCTTTGGCCACGATGTTAAACATTCGTATCATAAAGTTTTAAATTTAAATTTTGGTAGGAAACTAGTTGACAATCTTCCAAATTTGATGAATAACAAATTAAATGTTATCGTTTATAATTTTGTAGATATGTTGTCGCATGCTCGTACCGAAATGGATTTAATCCGCGAACTAGCCGACGACGAACCAGCTTATCGCTCACTTACTGTTCAGTGGTTCGAACATTCTCCTTTGTTTGACATTATAAAATTTTTGAGCGAAAAGAAAGTTAATGTTGTAATCACCAGCGACCATGGCTCGATAAGAGTTAACAATCCGGTAAGGGTGAAAGGCGATAAAAATACAAGCACCAACTTAAGGTACAAACTTGGAAGGATGCTCGATTATAACGAAAAGGAAGTGTTCGGCATCAAAACTCCTGCTGATGGATATTTGCCTAAACTAAACATAACTTCATCATATATTTTCTGCCGCGAGAACGATTTCTTCGCTTATCCCAACAATTACAACTATTATGTAAGTTATTATTTAAACACTTTCCAACACGGAGGCATTTCGATGGAAGAAATGTTGGTGCCGTATATAACGTTAAAGAACAAGTAATAAATGGTTATTTTCGATAATATATCCGTTGAGCAACTCCAGATGGTTTCCAAAGAAATCATCGCTATGGCTGGTGAGCAACGGATATTTGCTTTTTATGGAAAAATGGGCGCAGGCAAAACTACGCTCATAAAAGAAATTTGCAAAACTTTGGAGGTCGAAGACGTAGTAAACAGTCCAACTTTTGCAATCGTAAATGAATATAATTCTAAAAAAGAAAAGATTTTTCACTTCGATTTTTATCGCTTAAAAAACATTCAGGAAGCCTTTGATATCGGTTATGAAGATTATTTTTACAGCGGAAATTATTGCCTGATCGAATGGCCTGAAAAAATAACAGAACTTTTACCACAAAATTTCGTAAGAATTCAGATTGATGAAGATGATATAACATCAAACAGGAATATTGTTTTCGAAATAATTTGATATATGGTCACAGAACAAGAAAGGTTTGCGAAGTATAATTTGGTGGAAAGCCTTATGCCAAAAGAGGAAATGCTCGAAGTTTCAAAAAAGAAAGCGTTGCTTACGATAGGTATTCCAAAAGAAATTCTTTTTCACGAAAATCGCGTGGGAATAGTTCCCGAAGCTGCCGGTTTGTTCATCGCAAATGGCCATCGTGTTATTGTAGAAAACAACGCTGGAAAAGCTGCACATTTCGAAAATAATGAGTACGCAGAGTATGGTTGTGAGATCGTTTACTCTCCTCAGGAAGTTTATCAAGCCGACATTATTCTTAAAGTTGCACCCCTTTCCGACGAAGAAGTCGAGATGATCAAGCCACGACAATTAATTATTTCGGCCCTCCATATAGGCAACCGTAGCGAAGCTTACTTTCGAGCTTTAATTCATAAAAGAGCGACAGCTTTAGCCTTCGAATATATCCGCGACAAAATAAAAGCTTATCCTGTAATCAGGTCGATGAGCGAGATTGCAGGCAACACTTCTATTTTAATAGCTGCCGAGTACTTAAGTCATCCTGAGTATGGTAATGGCGTTATGTTGGGTGGTTTCTCTGGGATCACACCTACCGAAGTTGTAATTTTGGGTGCAGGTACTGTCGGCGAATTTGCTGCCCGTGCCGCAATGTCATTAGGTGCTTATGTAAAAGTTTTCGACAATTCTATTTATAAATTAAGAAGGTTACAAACCAATCTAAATTCAAGAATATTTACTTCTATAGTGCAGCCAAAAGTACTTTTGAAAGCCCTAAAAACAGCTCACGTAATTATCGGAGCCATCCACTCCCCTTCAGGTAGAACACCTTGCATTATTACCGAAGAGATGGTTAAAGAAATGAAACCGGGTTCAGTTATTATTGATGTAAGCATCGATCA
>CAYRBL010000095.1:0-6816 GCA_964422385.1 uncultured Bacteroides sp. | reverse complement strand
AAATATATTGCAGACACTTTTAAATTACCGTTTCAGGATATCGAACTCTTAATGGCAGCATTCAGATAAGAACAAGTATTGTTTTTTTTCTTTTATTTAGAATGCTTTTATGAATGTTTTGTTTTATTTTATTGATTCTTTTTTTATTTCTTTAAGAAGTCAATAGCAGCAGCTTTTGTACTAAAAATTTCAAAATAATATTTAAGGCCAGGTGTTATATGCATTTTATATAATGTTGACAAAGCTGTAGGTTGAGGACTATTCGATAAAAAAGCATTTCTAATAATAGTATATTTTTTCATTAGCTCTTCCAATTCATCGATAATCATTTTTATTTCATCTGCACTCAATACAAGACTACATTTTGTTGAATCTGTCAACACTAAAAGTGTTCTTGGCAAAACACTATCAAAAAGAATTTCTCTTTGATAATCCAAAATCTGCCTGATGTCAACATCCCCACTATAAGTAACCTCCAATATATTCGTAAGCGAATTAAATGTTTTAGTAATCATTTTAATGTTTAAATGTATTATACAAACGTTCAACAAATCATCCGTTGAAATCATTTTTCATTATACAAAAGTACATATATTTTTATATTTACCAAAGGAAAATAAATAATAAAATCTTTTTTATTATAATATTAACAGACATCTTACCAAATATTTTACCTTTTAAGTACGACAATGCATATATTAAAACTCAATTATTACAATGCTTTCCACAAGGAAAAGAAATGTTGAAACAGAAATAATATTTAAAAATAAAAACTGTTTTAATCCTGACAAAACTTTATTTAAACCAAACAAAATTCCATTCACCTCAATTCTCTTAATGACCTTTCCTCTTAGAAGAATATTTAAGGGAGGTAAAAAATGATTTAAGAGAGGTTAAAATTGATTTACAAATTGCAAAATATTATTTCGTCCCATTTTTATGTTATTGACACCTCCAACTCTGTTATTGACTCCTTCCCGAAAAACAAAAAAAATTATGCAATTATTATCGACTACTTCAGCTCTGTTATTGATACCTCGGCTTCTGTTATTGACACCTCGAGCTCTGTTATTGACACCTGAGCAAATGTTATTGATTCCCCCCGCTCTGATATTGACTACTTCAGCTCTGAATAAGACCACTTTTTAATAAAACTGAGCAAAACCAGGGGTTACAGAAACCACAGTGATGTTTATAAGCTTTATAATAGCATCAATATACAATATAAAATCTAATATAATATATACTCTTGTTATAATACTTCAAAACATAATATATCCTTTTGCTCCTTTTTATTTAGAAAAACTATATTGTTAAAAACTATCTTTCGCAATATTGTTTATATAAAGAATATTTTGTGTATTTTCGTGGAAATTTATTTGATAATGAACATTACCTTACTTTTAGTCGGCAAAACAGAAGAAGAATATCTTAAAGAAGGTGTTACAATCTTCGAGAATAGGCTCAAACATTATATAAAATTTAATACTATTACTATTCCAGCATTAAAGAATACCAAAAATATTCCTGTAGAAGAACAAAAAAATAAAGAAGCCGACGAAATGCTCAAATACATTCCCAAAGCCGAATACATTGTTCTATTAGATGAAAAAGGTAAAGAGTTTCGCTCAACAGATTTTGCTACTTTTATTCAAAAGCAAATGAATACCGGCATTAAAAACTTAATGTTTGTAGTAGGAGGTCCTTTTGGTTTTAGTAATAAGATATACGAAAAAGCCTCCATGAAACTATCCTTATCTCAAATGACTTTCTCTCATCAAATGATACGCTTACTGTTCACCGAACAGCTTTACCGTGCCTTTTCTATTCTAAAAAACGAACCTTACCACAATGAGTAATCTTTTCAGAAGGAAAACAATCGACATGATACTTGAGCATGCTTCTGGTATCAACCCCGAAGAAAACAATCTCAAACGAACTTTAAATGTTAGAGACCTTACTGCGATGGGTATAGCTGCTATTATTGGCGCAGGAATCTTCAGTACTATCGGTAATGCAGCAGCTAATGGAGGGCCAGCGGTGTCTTTGCTATTTGTATTTACTGCTATTGCTTGTGGTTTTTCGGCTATGTGTTATGCACAATTTGCATCTAATATTCCTATCAGTGGTAGTGCTTACACCTACGCTTATGTTAGTTTTGGAGAACTAATTGCGTGGATTATTGGTTGGGATTTAATTATGGAATACGCCGTTGGTAACATTGCAGTTGCTATTTCCTGGTCGGATTACTTCACTGGTTTCCTACACGGAATAAATATAAATATACCAGCTTATATGACTACCGATTTTGTAAGTGCTGCCCGAGGTTTTAAAGTAGCTTCTGAAAGTATAGCCTCGGGAACTGCTTTCAATCAGTTGTCAGGTGCGTTACAAGAAGCATATCTTGCCTGGACAAACGCCCCTCATTTAGGAGGATTAAGGATTATTGCTGATATACCCGCATTTTCTATCGTTGTTTTTATAACTTATCTGGTTTACAAAGGCATTTACGAAACCAAAGTTGCAAGCAATACGATGGTAGTCCTCAAAGTAGCAATATTATTATTAGTTATTGGAGTGGGATCGTTTTATGTGAACCCCACTAACTGGTCTCCCTTTGCACCTAATGGCTTTGGTGGCGTATTAAAAGGAGTTGCCGGTGTATTTTTTGCCTATATTGGCTTTGATGCCATCTCTACTACCGCCGAAGAATGTAAGAATCCTCAGAAAGATTTACCACGTGCAATGATTTATGCCTTAGTTATAACTACAGTTTTATACATATTAATAAGCTTGGTGTTAACAGGTATGATTTCGTTTAAAGAATTAGGTGTTGGCGATCCGCTTGCTTATGCTTTCGAGAAATTACATCTAACAAAACTATCGGGGATAATAGCTATAAGTGCCGTGATTGCGATGGCCAGTGTATTGTTGGTCTTTCAGGTGGGGCAACCCCGAATATGGATGAGTATGAGTCGTGATGGCTTACTACCTAAGCGATTCTCCAAGCTTCATCCTAAATATAAAACCCCTGCTTTCTCCACTATTATAACAGGCATTATGGTTGCGGTAGCTTCTTTGTTTTTAAATCTTACCGAAGTTACAGACCTCACAAGTATCGGAACTTTATTTGCTTTTGTTTTGGTGTCGGGTGGTGTATTGATTATGGATAGCAGCAAAACCGATAATGGTACGCGCAAAGGTGGCTATAAAGTCCCCTATTACAACAGTCGTTTTATACTTCCTTCTATCTGGATTGTGGTTTTGTTTCTTCTTTTTTATTTAAATTGGGATGGTGTTTATAATTTCTTTAATTTTAATGGGAATAACTATATTAAAGAAGGCTTTTGGAATGTATTTAAGCATCAAATACCATTATTCTTATTCATAATAATAGCTTTTATCATAACTTTTGCAGCGATTATAAAACAATATTCCATAATACCTGTACTTGGGTTATTAACAAACCTATACCTGATGACCGAATTAGGAATAACCAATTGGTTACGGTTTATTATTTGGTTAGTTATTGGTCTTTTGCTTTATTTTGTTTATGGATTTAAACATAGTAAACTGAATAAGTTTATTTAAACCCTGATATTATTAAATGAAGTATTGATTAATTTCATAATATCTTTTTCTTCAATTAAAATATTTTCAAAAATTTCTTCTATAATATGATAATTATCATATCCACTTATTTGTATGATGTACGAATAAGGCTGTACTTTTGCTGTTCGAAAAATAACAATAAAAAGTATGAAGAAACTTGTAATATTAGGAGCCGGAACTGCCGGTACTATCATGGCAAACAAGCTAAGAAAAGCTTATAAAAATGAAGAGTTGGAGATAACTATTGTCGATCAGTTTAAGTCTCATTATTATCAACCGGGTTTTTTATTTGTTCCATTCGGTTCTTATAGTAAAGAAGACGTAATTAAACCAAAAAGTGAATACATCCCTGCTGGTGTCAACTTTATTTATGAAGAAATAGATAAAGTGAACGGTGAAAACAATGAGGTTTATCTTAAAAATGAAACTATTCTTAAATATGATTTCCTTATTATTGCAACAGGCACACGTATTGACCCAGAGGAAACTCCAGGTATGAAAGAAGAGCTTTGGCTTAAGAATATCTTCGACTTTTATACGATAGAAGGTTGTGTAGCTTTGGCTGATTTCTTTAAAACTTGGAAGGGTGGCGAACTTGTGATTAATATAGCCGACATGCCTATTAAATGTCCGGTTGCTCCTTTGGAATTCGCCATGTTAGCTGATGCTTTCTTCACTAAAAAAGGTATTAGAAACAAGGTTAATATTTCATATGTTACTCCATTGAGCGGTGCTTTTACCAAACCTCGTGCATCAAAGATGCTAGGTAAGTTACTAGAAGATAAAAACATTAAAATCATACCTGATTTCTATATAGAGAGAGTTGATAATGATACTAAAAAAATTGTATCTTATGATGAAAAAGAAGTCGCTTTCGATTGCCTTATCACTATCCCTGTTCATAAAGGCGATGCTATGGTAGGTAGGAGCGGTTTGGGTGATGATATGGATTTTGCTATTACAGATAAACATACATTCCAGTCGAATAAGTTTAATAATATCTTTATAATTGGCGATGCTACCAATATTCCAGCTTCAAAAGCGGGTTCTGTTGCGCATTTTGCAGCAGATGTACTTACCGAGAACTTTAAATGCGCTATGGAAGGCAAAGCTTTTACCGAAAAGTTTGATGGTCATGCTAACTGCTACATCGAAACTGGCTTTGGTAAGGGAGCTTTGATTGATTTTAATTATGAAACAGAACCTTTGGCAGGGATGTTCCCAATGCCCGTTATTGGTCCATTTGCTTTATTAAAAGAATCAAGAATGAACCACTGGGGAAAGCTATTTTTTAAGTGGATTTACTGGAATATCCTTTTAAAAGGAAGACATTTGCCTGTAAGTTCGAAGATGACAATGACAGGAAAAAAACAATAATTAAAATAAACATCATAATAATATTAATAAATAAAAAAATAAAACAACATGGCAACAAAAACATTTGCAGAAGTAGCAGTAGACGTAAACGAAGAAGGTTATTTCAACGACCCATCAGTATGGACCAAAGAAATGGCAGTAGAAATAGCCAAAGAAGAAGGTGTGGAATTAACAGAAGCACATTACTTGGTATTAGAATTTCTAAGAACCAGGTTTGCTACGGGCGAAGCTTTAACAATTAGAGGAGTAGGCAAGTCAGGGATTGTAGATATTAAAGGATTCTATGGTTTATTTCCTGGTGCACCTATGAAAAAAGCAGCTAAAATAGCAGGTATTCCTAAACCAGCAAGCTGTATTTAACAATATTTATTTAATTAAATTAATAAAAAAATAAACAACATGGAAAAAGAACAATATCCATTAAAAAAAGTCTGTATCATTTGTGCCAAAGGCTCTATCGAGGACGTATATGCAACCTTAGTGATGGCTAATGGCGCTGTGATGGAAGGCATTGAAACCAAAGTCTTCTTTACATTCTTCGGTTTGGATGCAATTACTACCAAACAGATGAAAAAATTGCACACCGCAACCATAGGAAACCCTGCAATGCGTATGCCAGGCGGCTTACCTTTCCCATCAATCTTAGGAATGTTGCCGGGAGTAGAAGCAGGCGTTTCTAAAATGATGAAAAGTCAGATGGCTGCATTGGATATGCCTGATGTTGACGAATTCTTGGACATGATAACAGCAGGTGGCGGCGAAATATATGCTTGTAAGTTAGCAGTAGAAATGTTTAAATTGAAAAAAGAAGATTTCAACGAGAACGTTAAGGATATCATTACTATAGGTGACTTCTACGGCTTGTGTGGAGGACAAGGAACTCAGATAATTTTTACCTAGGAGAGGCTATTAGTGGTTTAGACTTTTAGACTTTTAGGGGAAGAGTGCCTTAAGTACTTAAAGTGCCTTGAATGCCTTGAGTTATTTAGGCTATTAGGAGTTTAGGCTATTAGACTTTTAAGTGAAGACAATAAAAAACCTAATCTCGTTTTTATGGGATTAGGTTTTTTTGTTATTGTTTAATGAATTTTTGATATGAATTAGTAACTTTATTAGGTTCTACTTTCATTATTATGCATCCCCATTGACACTAAATTCATAAAATTTCTTTGTTTTAAGATTAATTCTAAGATGAAAAAAACATTTCCCTCCATCTTCTATCTCAAGAAAGTGCTCTTTCCAATAGTTTTCTTTATAAGAACAAAAGCAATTTACTAGTACTTTCTTTTCTCCTTTAGCATTTATAACAGCAACATACTGTCGTTTGTATCTTTTTAAATCTATTAGAAATCTTTCTCTAGTTTTATTAAATTTTTTAAGCTTTTCTTTATTTTCTTCATAATATTTTTCTTGTTTAAGATTATATTCTTCAATACATCTATTTAAAATTACATCAATCTCTGCTATTTCTGAAATTGTTAAGTTTGTTTCTTTACTCTTCCCAAATAGATATGTTTTATTTTGTTCTGGAAGTGAATTATACTTTATAATTGCTATGGTAGTATCACCGAAAAATACATCTTTAGTATCTTTTTTTGTCTGCCCATAGCTTATTTGACTGACAAGAATAAGAATTGTTATGATTACTTTTTTCATTTTTTGTTTTAATTAATAAACCCTTTCACAAAATTAATCTTAATTTTTAAATAAAACAAAAATAAACCAATAAATAAAAATATAATAATAATTCATAATACATTAGATATAATACAAAAAATAGGCAATTTTTTAGTATCTTTGCAGCGCAATATCCATGGGGCTGACCGG
>CAYRBL010000094.1:0-10096 GCA_964422385.1 uncultured Bacteroides sp. | reverse complement strand
TAGGATTTATATACGTTTTACTAGAAGTATTTTTACCAAAATACTATAACTCTCTTATTAATTCTTAATTTTAATTCATATTTAATAAATATCTTGCATATTTTTAGTATCTTTGCAGCCTCATTTATATATACAATGGAAAGAAATAAGAATAGATCAACATCAAAGCCACGTCAGGTTGGCAAAAGAGAACGTATTGTAAGAAAAGATAACCCATATCAAAACCAACATAAAGAAGAGAAAGTACAACCTAAAGATGGTTTAATTACTTCCAATAAAATAGTTTTAAAAAAGAAAGAACCTTTCAAGAAGTTCGACGAACGTCCGGGTGATAGAAACCAGTATTCTAACTTTTCATTACCACGTCGCGAAAGACCTTACCGTGCAAACGTATTAGATCTGAATGAAATCAAACAAAAGGCTGCACAAGCTCCTGATGATGGTCTTATTCGTTTGAATAAATACATAGCCAATGCAGGAATTTGCTCGCGTCGTGAAGCTGATCAGTTGATAGAGAGTGGTGCTGTTACTGTTAATGGCGTTATCGTTACCCAACTTGGTACTAAGGTTTCGCCAACTGATACTATTGCTTATGGAGGTGAAACACTTTCGGGAGAAAAAAAAGTATACGTCCTTTTAAATAAGCCTAAAGGATATATTACTACGGCTGACGATCCACAAGATCGTAAAACTGTTATGACTTTGATACAAGATGCTTGCCGCGAACGCATTTATCCTGTAGGTCGCTTAGATCGTAACACAAGTGGTTTGTTGTTATTTACCAATGATGGCGAAATAGCAAAAAAACTTACACATCCTCGCTACGGAGCTAAGAAATTATACAACGTAGAGCTTGATCGTGCTTTGACTCGTGCAGATATGGAGAAAATTATTACAGGTGTTGAGCTCGAAGATGGTATTGCTATTGTAGATGAGATAGCTTACAACGGAGATGGTCAGGATAAGAAGTCGATTGGTTTATTAATCCATTTAGGAAAGAACAGAATTGTACGCCGTATCTTCGAATCATTAGGATATGATGTAGTAAAACTCGATAGAGTAATGTTTGCTGGCCTTACAAAGAAAGATTTACCTCGCGGACACTGGCGTTTCTTGAACGAAAAGGAACTTTCTTTTCTAAAAATGCTACGTTCCTAAACAATATTTAGCACAACTATATGTTATTATTTATTGATAAGAAAAAGTATCATGAATAATAATCTAGTTTCGTCAACAAGGAACTCAATATATTAAGTTCCATGGAAAATATTTTTAAAAATAAAAGAACTAAAAAGATACTCATCAGGGTTATGCTCGGGTTGGTATCTTTTTTATTGTTTATTATCATCAGCGGTTCCCTCCTTATTTATTTTAATCAGGATACTATAAAAAGAATTTTCGTTAACGAATTAAATAAATCATTACGCACCGAAATTTCTGTTAAAGATATCGACTTTTCTGTGTTCGAAAAGTTCCCGAATGCATCCTTGCGCTTCAAAGATGTGTTGGCCAAAGATGCTATTACCAGCACTAATAAAGATACTTTGTTGTCGGCGGGTAGTATTTACTTAGAGTTTAATCTTTGGGACCTTTATTCTAAAAATTATAAGATAAAAAAAGTAGAAATTAACAAAGGGAAGCTCAATATTAGGGTTTACCAAGATGGAAGCGACAACTATCATTTCTGGAAACCGAGCTCTGATACTGCTCAAAGCAACTTTAAATTTGTTTTAAAAAAGATTGCCTTTAATGATGTGAACATTAAATATATTAATGCTTCTTCGGAGCAATATTATGATATAAAAGCTGTGAAAACGGTGGCTCAGGGCGATTTTTCAAACGACATTCAGGCTGTAAAACTAAAGGGCGACCTTATGATTACCCATTTTCAGTCGGGGAATGTGGTGTATTTGCGCAATGAGAAGTCGAAGCTGACGCTTAATGGCTCAATTAATACCATTAAAAACAGCATTGACATTGATGCTGGAGAGCTGAAGTTGAATTCGGTAGCTTTTGATGTTACAGGTACTATAAATTATGCCGATAATAATAAATTTTTAAACCTAAAAGTAAAAGGTAAGGATGTAAAGCTGCACGATTTTGTAAAAGAATTGCCCGAAAACTATCGATCTTACTTTACTAAATACGAAAGTAAGGGCATTTTCGACCTTAATCTGGCTATTAAAGGCAGGTATGACGGGGCTAACATTCCTTTGGTAGTGGCTACTTTTAATTTGAAAGAGGGGGAGATTTATCATACCGAAACCAACGCCAGGCTTACGAATGTTAACTTCGAGGGTAGCTATTCCAACTCCCAAAGTCTGGACTTAGCTGTGCATAAATTGAGCTTAAAAAACTTTAGTTGCATCCTTAATGGCGGCACTATCAAGGGCAATATCGATATTTCGGGCTTCGTTAATCCTTATATAATTATGGATGCTCAGCTTAATATTAAGCTCGAAGATATGTCTCAGTTTATAAAAAATGATAACATAAAAGCGCTGAACGGTGGGCTTTATTTAAACCTTAATTACAAGGGTCAGTTGGCTAGTGCCCAGCTTAAAGCCGAAGATTTTATAAGGAGCAACTCGAGTGGGAATGCTAAGATTACGAATCTGAATCTTCAGCTTAAAAATGATAATAAAAAGTATACAAATATAAATGGTAGTTTTTCTTTTACTAATAATGATGTAAAAATTGAAGACTTATCGGGCAAAATATCCAATAGTGATTTTAAATTAAGTGGATATTTCCGCAATATTTTGCCTTATCTTTTTATTGCTAACCAGAAATTACAGATTATCGCCAACGTTAATTCAAATAATTTAGACCTTGATGAGCTTATCGTTACAAAGAATTCGGACAATGTAAACGGGGAGTTTAAGATGAGCGATAAGTATGAGTTTTTATTTAATTTGGATGTAAAAAATATTAAGTTTAGGAAGTTTACTGCCAAATATGTGAGCAGTAATGTGAGCTATAAAGACAGGATTTTTCATGCCAATAATATTAATATGGAAAGCATGGGAGGGGTTATCAACGGTACGATGCAAGTGGACGGGACTTCGCAAAATAAATACCTTTTGAGCCTGGATGCTACCGTGAAAAAGGTGAATGCACAACAGATGTTTTATTCGTTTGAAAACTTTGGTCAAAATAATTTGACAGATAAGAATATTTTAGGAAATGTGTCGGTCGATATTCAGTACGCTTCTATCTTTGATTCGTATTTTAATGTTAATAAGAAGAGCATTTTTGCTAAAGTTAACCTAAAAATTGAGAATGGTAGGCTGTTGAATTATCAACCTATGATGAAGCTTTCGAAATTTATAAAACAAGAGGACTTAAAAGACATCAGTTTTTCGACTTTACAAAACCAAATCCTGATTAAAGACGAAATTATCACCATTCCTTCGATGGAAATCAAATCGAGTGCTATTAATCTGACCTTGGCTGGCGAACATAAGTTTAATAATCAAATTAATTATAGAATTAATCTATTATTATCAGAAATAACTTCGCGTAAGCGCAAACAAAAAGAAAAAACCGAACCTAAAACTTGGGTTGAAGAGGACGATGGTTTGGGGCGCACCAAGATTTATATAAAAGTAACAGGCACAATTGACAACCCTGAGTTTAGTTACGATACAAAAAGTGTAATTATTAAGGTGGGTGCCTTTATAAAAGAAGGGGGCGAGAACTTTATTAAGACCATTAAAGAAGAATTTAAGTGGACTAAAAAGGATTCATCGGCGATAAAACAGCAACAAAACTGGAAGGAACAGGAAAAAGGGAAGTTTGTAATTGATTGGGAAGAGGAGAAAAAAGAAGCGCCGAAGAAGGAAACCAAGACCAAGACACCACCGCCATCGGATGTAAAAATTAAGTGGGAAGATGAGTAGGGGAGTTCTCCTATTTTGGACACTAAAAGCACCTTTATTTAGTCTTTTTAGCCTTTTATTAAGGTATAAATAAAAGCATGAAACTCTGTAAGCCCTTTTATCATTGAAAAAAGTAGACTTTTGTAGAATACCTTGACTTCTTCAAAGAAATGGCCGACTTCTTCAAAGAAGTGGAATTATTGTTCATAAAAGCCATCTGTTTCTTCATAAAAGGAGTAGATTTCTTCATACAATTTGTAGGTTTTTACAACCATAACTTAGCACATTACAAACAAACCATAGCTTTTTGCAAACTAGTTGCTACTTTTTCTATACAAAGTCCACATTTGTATGCACTTTAAAAGGTATTGTAAGAAGACTAAGAAGAAGAGTTTATTTTAAGTTGTAATTTATGTAACCTATGTTTGTTTTTTTATTAAAAAAAGAAATAAAAAGTCATTGCCTTGTCTACATATTATTAATAATAGAGAAGCACTTTTCTTAATTATTTTTAAAATTATAAAAATAGTATTTGAGTTAAGTAAATAATTTATACCTTTGTACCAAAATTAGTAAATAATATTATACAATGAAAAAGATTGCAATTAGTCTGATAAGCTTACTCTTAGTAGTAAGTGCGTATGCACAAAAAAATAAAACTGTAGTGTTAACTTCAAACTTAGATACTATTAGTTATATAATTGGAGCTGATATTTGCCGTAATTTAATGCAAGGTGGTATCGAATTTAATCCACAAATTCTATTAAAAGGATTAGAAGATGCCAAAGCAGGTAACGATTCTCTAACTATTAATAAAGCTAGAAAAGACGCTGTTATGGCAAAGTGGCAACAAGAGAAGATGAAACAGCAACAAGCTGAATCAGCAAAGAAATCAGAGGGACCAAAGAAGGAAGGAGCTGCGTTTTTAGCAGCTAATAAGAAAAAAGAAGGTGTTAAAGAACTACCAAGTGGGCTACAATATAAAGTAGTTGTAGAAGGAAAAGGCGATCATCCAGCTGCTACTGATAAAGTAAAAGTACATTACCACGGTACACTAACCGATGGTACCGTATTTGACTCATCAGTACAAAGAGGCGAGCCAATTTCTTTTGGTTTAAATCAAGTGATACCAGGTTGGACAGAAGGAGTTCAGTTGATGACTCCAGGTTCGAAATATATCTTTTACATCCCTTCTAATTTAGCTTATGGCGATAGAGAAATGGGCAAAATTCCTGCTGGATCTACCTTAATTTTCGAAGTAGAATTATTCTCAATAGAAAAATAAGAATCAACAAATAAAAATATTTAGGAAAGTCTCTCTATTTAGGGAGACTTTTTTTTATTAATTTTGCCTGATAATTATAAATTTTAAGATGATGTTATCGAAAATTAAGAACAAAACGGTAGGTATTGCAGGTTGTGGCGGACTAGGTTCTAATTGTGCCATAGCTTTATCCCGAATTGGCATAGGAAAACTAATTATTGTTGACTTTGATGTCATCGAGCCTAGTAATTTGAACCGACAGTATTATTTTACCGACCAAATTGGTATGCCAAAAGTAGAAGCATTAACAGTAAATATAAAAAGGGTGAATGCTGCAGTTGAAGTTGAGAAACATCAGCTTAAATTGGACGCAACAAGTATAAAAGATATTTTTAAAAGCTGTGATGTTATCGTGGAAGCCTTCGATAAGGCCGAAATGAAACAAATGATTATCGAAACAGTGCTAGGCGATATGCCCGAAAAGTATATAGTATCTGGTTCAGGGATGGCAGGTTGGGGTGATAATAATAGTATTAAAACACTACAATATGATAAGCTTTATATATGTGGCGATTTGGTGTCGGAAATTTCTGAAACCCTCCCACCCTTGGCGCCTAGAGTTGGAGTAGTGGCAAATATGCAGGCAAATCAAGTGTTAGACATTTTACTAAATATAATATAGGTATGAAAATAATATTAAATAATACAGAAGAGCAGTTCGAAGACGAAACACTTACGATAGCTCAGCTGCTTATAGTGAAGAATTTTGTGTTTAAAATGCTTGTTATTAAAATAAATAATGTATTAATTAAAAAAAATGAGTACGACAACACATTAATAAAGGACGGAGATAGCGTTATGGTACTACATTTGGTAAGTGGTGGGTAAAAAATAACACCTATTATAATGTTAATTTATTAAAATAAGGGTGGATATTAACTAAAAATGTAGTAATTTTGTCGAACTTTTTTAACAACAGAATAAAAAATGCGTAAAAGTGTAGGTTTCTCTCTAATAATATCATTTATAATTGTCTTTTTTTCGTGCAAAACAGATTTTAATCCAAATGCACCCTATCAAGATATAACAGTAGTATATGGATTGCTCAATCAGAACGACAGTATTACATATATAAAGATCAATAAAGCATTTTTAGGGGAAGCAAACGCCTATGTTATGGCACAAAACCCAGATTCGAGTAGTTATGGTAACAATCTTGATGTAAAATTGGAAGAAAAATACAACGGTTCAATAACAAAACAATTTATTTTAGATACCACTACTGTTTATGATAAAGATCCTGGAGTGTTTTATGCACCAAGTCAGGTACTTTATAAGTGTGTAACAGCACATCAATTGAATCCTGGATACGAATATTTATTAACTATAAAGAATAAGAAAACAGGGAAGATAATAACCGCTAAAACAAATCTGATAGATGAGTTTTCGATAACAAAACCTGATGCTAATGCACCTTTATTCGACTTTTCGAGAACAGGAGCTAAAGCAGTAGTATGGAATACGGCCAAGAATGGCCGCAGATATCAGGCAAAAATAATATTTAATTATACTGAAACAGACGCATTAAATAATAGTGTAAATAAATATGTAGAATGGTTGCTTCCCTATGTAAAATCGAATGAGCTTACAGGTGGAGTTACAATGTCTTCTTCATTTTATGGCTCACAATTTTATCAAACACTTAAATCAAACATACCAGTAGACCCAACAGTAACACGTAAAGCAGGTAAAGTTGAGTTTATAATTACAGTAGTAGGCGACGAATTGAGTACTTATCTGGATGTAAATGCACCTTCGACAAGTATCGTACAAATACGACCAGAGTATACCAATATT
Organism: uncultured Bacteroides sp.; assembly: GCA_964422385.1. Lineage (GTDB taxonomy): Bacteria > Bacteroidota > Bacteroidia > Bacteroidales > JACABE01 > JBAXLO01. The sequence goes on along the minus strand of CAYRBL010000094.1, from coordinate 3,094 downwards.
GGTAATGGAATTGGTATATTTTCGGCAAGATACGACAACCATTTAAAAGCAATTAGGAAATTAGATCTAACTTCGTCCTCATCTGATAGCTTAAGATTTGGACAATACACAAAAGATTTAGGTTTTTAGAGTGCTGATATTATAAATTATAAGTGAGCTTGGGTTAAATTGCCTAACTATTTTTCAATTTATATTCAATTCGTCTCACTTAATTTGTTAATTTTGCAAACCAATTTAGAAACAATTAATTTAATCTTCAAATATATCTTAATAAATGAATATTACTAGAGAAAACATCGACGACTTAAAAGTAATTATTAAATTAGAAATTAACGAGAGTGATTATTTAGATAATTACAATAAAGCGTTAAAAGAATATCAACGTAAAGCTGTAATACATGGTTTCAGACCAGGTAAAGTTCCTATGGATTACGTATTGAAATCTCATGGGAATACAATAAAGTATGAACAAATACAGAGGATTTCAACAGATGCTATTGAAAAATATATAGACGAAAATCAAATTGATTATCTTTTCACTCCATTAATGAAATTGGAAGAAATGAATGATGATGAATGGATAAAACAAAAGAATTTTACATATACTTATGAATTTATCTCAAGACCTGAATTTGATTTTGGAATTGAAAGTACTGAATTGGAATACTTAAATATTATTCCAAAAGAAAGTATGATTGATGATTATATTAAAGAATCACAAAATAATTTTGGAGAAATTACAAATAACGAAACTATAACCGAAGAGTGTTCTGTTAAATGTAATTTAATTGAGTTAGATGCTCAAGGTAATGAGAAAGAAAATGGTATAAATGACTTAGGTAATTTAAAGATTAAAGACATTAAAGATGCTACTTCTAAATCCCAATTAATAGGATTAAAAGTTAGTGACACTATTGTTTTCAATCCTTTTGTAGCTTTCGATAATGAAGAAACTACATCAAGATTTCTAAATGTAAATAAAAGCGAAGAAAGTCTTAAATCTAATTACAAAATAACTATTGATGAAATTCAAAAGGTAATACCTGCAGAGTTGAATGTTGAGTTATTTAATAAAATATATCCAGCAGATGATATTCAAAATGAGGAACAATTTAGAGAAAGGGTAAAAAAAGATTTTCCTCATTTTTATCAAGAATACACTGATAATTTATTTTATCAAGAAGCATTACCTAAAATAGTATTAAATGAGAATTTCAAATTGCCAGACGATACGATTAAGCAAGCAATATACGATCGTAATTCTCAGGAATTGACTAAAGAATCGATAGAAAAGGATTATGAATCCTATAAATTTACTATTAAATTTGTTGCTTTTGAAAATTATTTAGAGAAAAAGTTTGGTTATTCTTTAACAGAACGCGATATTAAAGAATATGCAAAGCAAAGTATCTTCCAGCAATTTGGGGGAATGCAAGATATAGATGAGAAAATGTCATCAGTTTTGGATACTTATGCTGAAAGTATGTTGAAAAATAAAAAACAGTACAATCAGATTAAAGAAAGAGTTGCTGAATTAAAGCAAATGAAGATATTTAAAGAAAATGCAAAAGTAATTACTAAAGATATTTCTTTTGATGACTTTGTAGCTTTGCTTTCTTCAAGACAACATAATCACGACCATGATCATAATCACGACCATGATCATCATGATCACAACCATGACCATGACCACGATCACGATCATCATGGACACAATCACGACCACGATCATGATCACCATCATTCACACTAAAAAAATAATAATATGAATAGCGAATTTAAAAAATATGCAACGCAACATAGAGGTATTAATAGCTTAACTTATGATAGCTATTTAAAGACCGTAAATGGATATATTTCTCCAACCATTATCGAGGAACGTCAGCTGAATGTAGCTTCTATGGATGTTTTCTCGAGATTAATGATGGATAGAATCATCTTTTTGGGTGTGCCAATTGATGATACCGTTGCGAATATTATACAAGCACAGCTTTTATTTTTAGAATCTGTAGATTCTTCTAAAGATATTCAGATTTATTTGAATACTCCAGGCGGTTCGGTATATGCAGGCTTGGGTATTTATGATACGATGCAATATATTGCACCTGATATCGCAACTATATGTACTGGTATGGCTGCAAGTATGGGCGCAGTGTTGTTGTGTGCTGGAGCTAATGGTAAAAGAACAGCTTTAAAACACTCACGCGTTCTTATTCATCAACCAATGGGTGGTGCTGAAGGACAGGCTTCAGATATCGAAATCACAGCAAGAGAAATTCAGAAGTTGAAGAAAGAACTTTATGATATAATTGCAACACATTCGGGCCAAACCTACGAGCAGATTTGGAAAGATGCTGACAGAGATTACTGGATGACTTCAGAAGAAGCCAAAGCTTATGGTATGATTGATGAAGTATTGGTAAGAAATAAAAAGTAAGGTAAATTAAATTCTAAGGATAACTTTTTAAAAAGGTTCATAAAGTAAAATGAATTTTGCTTTATGAACCTTTTTATAAATAATAATAAGAGTAAATCGATTTTAATAATAAAGAAAATGGCAAAAGAAAAGGAAAAATGTTCGTTTTGTGGCAGAGAAAAGTCTAAAACCAATCTTCTGATCACAGGTTTGGAAGGATATATTTGTGACCATTGCGTAATTCAGGCTAAGGCTATTATTGATGAGGAGTTCCCTTCAAAAAAAGCTTCTAACTTTTCTAATTCAAATCTTCTTAAGCCAAAAGAAATAAAAAAATATCTCGACCAATATGTAATAGGACAGGACGAAGCTAAGAAAATCCTAAGTGTGGCTGTTTATAACCATTACAAAAGGATTAATCAGGCTTTGGATAAGAAGAATGAAGATGATATTGAAATCGAAAAATCGAATATTATTATTGTTGGCGAAACTGGTACAGGTAAAACTTTACTTGCCCGCACCATTGCCCGTATGCTAAACGTCCCTTTTTGTATTGCCGATGCTACAGTATTAACTGAAGCTGGTTATGTTGGAGAAGATGTTGAAAGTATTCTTTCACGTTTGCTACAGGCAGCAGATTATAATGTGGAAGCTGCAGAAATAGGCATTGTTTTTATT
>CAYRBL010000093.1:0-10161 GCA_964422385.1 uncultured Bacteroides sp. | reverse complement strand
CAATCAAAACTAACTTTTTCATAATTATATTATTTGGTGATTTTGCGATATTGTGATTTGGTGATTTATTTTATTTATTGGCTTCTAAAATGGCTTTTGCCCAGGCTTCGGAGGTTTGGGTTAGCCATTTTAAATTCCATTTATCATCATAAATTTGATAAACCATAAGGCTTACAATCTTATCTTTAACTAAAATAAAACTCAAAACACCTGTCAATTTCAAATTGCCACTTTCCAAAATCAAATGATTTGCACAAAGGGTTCCAAAGGCATTTTTGTTTTCGTAAACCACACCAATGTTTTTAGGAAAATCAGAATTATGGTAGTCGTATAATGTAGTTGAATCCTTAAAAAAAGAATTTATCAAACTATTTATTTCATTTTTGTTGCGGGTAAGTGTATTTATATTATCAATTTTTGTCTGAATAAACTGATTTGAAGTAATATTATCCAAAGACCAACAACGGAAATATCCTATTAGTGTAAATTTGTTGATTTTATCATTAATACCTTTCTGTAGATAAATATTTTTATATATTCCATCATCTACAAAAGCTGTAACAACATTGTCGAAAGGAGGCATTGCATTGTAAGGAATATCCATTGAATCAAGTTGCAACTGTTCAAAATCTTTGATATGGGAAGGGATAGTAATTTCGGTTTCGCCTATATATATTATAGTACTGTTTTTTTGAGCAGAAGCATTCATCATACCAAAAAGAAAAACGATACTGCATACTATTATAGTTTTTTTCATAAAGATATTATTTGGTGATTTTGCGATACCTTGCCTACCGGCAGGCAGGTAGTGATTTGGTGATTTATTTTATTTATTGACTTCCAAAATTGCCTTTGCCCAAGCTTCGGAGGTTTCGGTGAGCCATTTTATAGTATTATAACTTTCATATTTTTTACTAATCATGACTACTAACATTCTATTTCTAATTCTAAATGCATTTAAAACAATTATAGAGCTTGAATATTCATTTCCTTTCCTAGCCATATTTAATGATAACATTCCATAAGCATTATTTGTATTAAATAAATTACAAATAGGAAAAACGCCTTCTCCTTTAATATTCGCTATGAAATTTTTTAAGTCGTTTGAATCAGGATTTTCTTTTTTGAAAACATCTAAGATAAGCCTTTTGTTTTCTATAATAATATCATCTATATATTTTTTAAAATATTCAGAAGTACAATCTGTATTTTCTTTATCTTTATCTACCATAATAAATGCAAATGGCGTATGTTCATTAATATTGTAAGATGTATCAATAGGTTTAATGAATTCAGATGTATCAATGTATACACAAATTATATTATTTCCTAATTTAATATAATTAAAATCATTACTAAGTTTACTGGCATCAATACTTTTAAAAGCTTTTCCAGGGGAAGGTAACATAATTTTTATTCCTCCAACATTACAAATAGTCAAATTATTCCTTGTAGATTGACTACAAGCAGCAAAAACAGTAGCCATTAAAGCTAGCAACACAATTTTCTTCATAACAATTCCTCCATTTATTTTATTATATATGCGCTTTGCGAAATTAATAATAAAATAAATATAAAAAAGAGAAAAACGAATATTATATAAAAGATTAAAACTTATTTTTTAGTAATTTTGCAGCATAAATAATAACGATCAAATGCTGAAGGAAGACGTAGGGAAATTGGACTCGAAACAATACATTATAATTAAAGGGGCAAAGGTAAATAATTTGAAAAATATTGACGTTGCAATACCCCGAAATAAATTTATTGTGGTAACAGGTTTGTCGGGCTCCGGCAAATCGTCACTTGCATTTGATACTTTGTATGCAGAAGGTCAGCGTAGGTATGTAGAAAGTTTGAGTGCTTATGCGCGTCAGTTCCTTGGGCGAATGAGTAAGCCGGAAGTGGATTATATTAATGGAATTTCGCCGGCTATTGCCATCGAACAAAGGGTAAATAACCGCAATCCGCGTTCAACTGTAGGCACCACCACGGAGGTTTACGAATATCTGAAACTGCTTTTTGCCCGCATTGGTGTTACTTATTCCCCTACTTCGGGCGAAAAGGTGAAACGCCATACTGTTACTGATGTCGTTGATTATATAGTAGCACTTTCAGACGATACCAAGGTGGTTTTGCATGCTCCTTTGGTGGTAAAAGAAGGCAGAACGCAGGAAGAGCAACTGAATATATTAAAACAGCAAGGTTTTTCGAGGCTTTTGGTTAATGATAAAATAGAAAAGATAGATGATATACTAAAAAAGCCTATTCCGAAAAGGGCTAAATTAACGATATTAATAGATAGAATAATTGTTAAAAAAGAAGACGAAGATTTAATTTCACGATTGTCGGATTCGGTTCAAACAGCCTTTTTCGAAGGGGAAGGTTTTTGTAATGTAGATACGATTGAGGACACTCCTATAAAAAAAGTTTTTTCAAATAGATTCGAATTGGATGGAATTACTTTCGAAGAACCTTCGGCTAATCTGTTCAGCTTTAATAATCCCTACGGAGCATGCAAAACGTGCGAAGGTTTTGGCTCGGTAATAGGCATCGACGAAGATTTGGTGATTCCAAACAAAGCTTTGTCGATATACGAGGAAGCTGTTGCGTGCTGGAAAGGCGAAAAAATGAGCGAGTGGAAAGAGCAGTTGGTGATGAACGCATATAAATTCAACTTCCCAATACATAAACCCTACTATGAGTTAACGGAACAACAAAAAACACTACTTTGGAAAGGCAATTCGCATTTTGAAGGCATAGATGCTTTCTTTAAATATGTGGAGGAGCAAACCTACAAAATACAATATCGGGTGATGTTGTCGAGGTACAGAGGGAAAACGGTATGCCCTGATTGTAAAGGCACCAGACTGCGAAGTGATGCAAATTATGTAAAGATAAATGACAAATCGATAACAGATTTTGTGTTGATGCCGATACATACCGCGATAGATTTCTTTCAGAAGATTGAGTTGAATGCGTATGAAACTAAAGTTGCTAAGCGGCTATTAACTGAAATTCTAAATCGATTGAAAGCTATCGACGATGTGGGTCTGGGTTATCTTACCCTAAACCGACTTTCGAATACGCTTTCGGGTGGCGAAAGTCAGCGTATAAATCTTGCTACTGCTTTGGGTAGTTCGTTGGTTGGTTCGATGTATATTCTGGATGAGCCAAGTATCGGTTTGCATCCCCGCGATACTCACAGGCTGATAAAAGTTCTTCAGCAGCTAAAGAAATTGGGCAATACCGTTATTGTAGTTGAGCATGACGAGGAAATTATGAAAGCCGCCGATCATATAATAGACATTGGGCCTTTGGCAGGAAGCCATGGTGGAGAGCTAGTGTTTTCGGGCAATATGGAAGAACTCCTGAAGGAAAATACAGGGCTAACTTCCGATTATTTGTCGGGCAGAAAACAAATAGATGTGCCCAACAGTAGAAGAAAATGGAAGGATTATATCCAAATAAAAGGTGCGAGAGAAAATAATTTAAAGAATATTGATATAAAATTTCCTTTAAATATCCTAACAGTGATCACAGGCGTTAGTGGATCGGGAAAATCTTCGTTGGTGAAGACTATTTTGTATCCTTCGCTTAAGAAATTGTATGGTGGATATGGTGAGAAGACGGGAAAATATGATAAAATCGAGGGGGATATTAATAAGATAAATGATGTAGAGTTCATCGACCAGAATCCAATAGGCCGTTCCACACGTTCGAATCCTGCTACTTATGTAAAAGCTTATGACGACATTCGAACTTTGTTTGCCGAACAGCAATTGGCAAAAGTGAGAGGATACAAACCGGGTTATTTTTCTTTTAATGTTGAAGGAGGAAGATGTGAGGAGTGCGAGGGCGAAGGTTTTGTTAAAATCGAAATGCAGTTTATGGCAGATGTGTCATTGCTATGCGAAAGTTGTGGAGGAAAACGCTTCAGGGAAGAGGTGCTGGATATAAAATATAAGGATAAAAACATCAGCGAAGTGCTAGATTTAACAGTTAGCGATGCTTTAGAGTACTTTTCGGCAGGTGGAAATCTATCATCCGTTGAAAATAGAGTGATGACAAAGTTGCAGCCATTAGAAGATGTAGGTTTGGGGTACCTAAAACTAGGACAAACCTCAAGTTCGTTAAGTGGAGGCGAGGCGCAACGTATAAAATTGGCTTCGTTTTTAACAAAAGGTGTAACTGATAAGCCGACATTGTTTATTTTTGATGAACCAACAACAGGTTTGCATTTTCATGACATCAATAAGCTTAAAAAATCCTTCGATGCATTGATTTCAAAAGGCCATACCGTGATTGTAATCGAACATAATATGGATATAATTAAATGTGCAGATTGGATTATCGACCTAGGCCCAGAAGGAGGTGATGCAGGCGGACATATAGTATACGAAGGTTTGCCTGAGAACATTGCAAAGATAAAAGAATCATATACTGCAACCTTTTTGAAAGAAAAAATTAAAGAAAAAAATTAAGAATTAAGAATTAAGAATTAAGAAAATTAAAAGATATGGAAGCACCGGATTTTTATAATGAATTAAATGCAGCTATTACAGTTTGCGACAAAGAAGGCACTATAATATATATGAATGAAAAGTCGAGAAAGACATTCGAGAAGTATGGTGCTGATAAATTAGTAAGCCAAAACTTGTTGGATTGTCATCCTGAGCCTTCAAAAACTAAGCTAAAAGGGATGTTGGTAAACAAAGACACGAATGCGTACACGATTGAGAAGAATGGCATAAAGAAACTCATATATCAAACGCCGTGGTTTACTGATGGCGAATACATGGGCTATGTGGAAATGTCGTTTGAAATTCCAATGGAGATGAATCATTTTGTAAGGAAGAATACTTAGGTGATGGATGGGAAGAGATAAGGTTCTTCAAAATAATATTGTAAGTAATCTTATTTTGATGCTTTATCTTTGATTTTTTTTATCACTTTGTCAAAATCCGATTCGTAGGTAGGATCCTGCACAACTCTATATTTATCGTATTCTGCTTCAGCTTTTATCTTTGCTTCTAGCATTGATATTTTGCCACTGTCAGTCAAAATAGGATAATTTGAAAGTGTTAAAAAGTCATACTCATATAATCGTATTACAAAACCAATTTCAAAATTAGAAAATCCTTCTTTTTTTTAAACATTCCACACGCCTTATTTCTGAACTGTTTCCAAAATGGAAACAGTTGTTTCCATTTTGGAAACAACTGAATCAAGTACTAACTCATTAGTTTCAAATATATTTTTAAGATGTTTACTTATAGCAGGCACCTCAACAGCAAATAAAGATGCCATTGCTTTTTGAGTAAGCCAGAAGTTTTCGTTTTCATAAAAAACTTCTATTTTAAGATTCCCTTTAGGTGTTGTGTGAAATATTATTTGTGTTTTTAACATCTTTATAACTTAATTTGGCATGAAAATATAAAAGTACAAAGTTAGTATTATTAATTTAATTGGATTGTTTTTATTTTAGAAGTTTTTAAAATATTCCTTAAAATAAGTTACAGTAAGCAGACATATCTTAATTACATTTGTTATTATAATACTTTTAGAATATTTAGGGATGTTATGATTTTTTTCATTGCTAACTTTTATTTTAATTCATTTTTCAAATAAAATGTATTTAGGAAACGTATATATAAATTAAAATACACTATTGATATGACAGTTCAGGAATTTGATATAGAGAATAACAAAATCTTAAAAAGATTGCCTCCTCATTTAAACCAATTCATCAAACCACAAAACTACTCTGAATACACTGCAATCGACCAAGCTGTTTGGAGATATGTGATGCGTAAAAATGTACAGTATTTGTCGAAAGTCGCGCATAGTTCTTATATTTTAGGTTTGGAAAAGACAGGTATTTCTGTAGAAGAAATCCCTAATATGTATGGCATGAATCGTATTTTAAAAGAAATTGGTTGGGCTGCAGTAACTGTTGATGGCTTTATTCCACCAAATGCTTTTATGGAATTTCAAGCATACAAAGTTTTAGTAATCGCTACTGATATTCGTCAATTAGAAAACATACAATATACACCAGCACCCGATATTATACACGAAGCGGCAGGCCATGCACCTATAATTGCCAATCCTGATTATGCTGAATTCCTTAGAAGATTGGGCGAGATAGGCGCCAAAGCTATCTCTTCAAAGTTTGATATGGATTTGTATGAAGCAGTGCGAAAACTTTCTATCTTAAAGGAAGCAAAGGGTGTTTCGGAAAGTGATATACGAAATGCAGAACTTGAAGTTGAAAGACTACAAGGTATGGGGGTAGCATTTTCGGAAATGGCACAAATTCGCAACCTGCAATGGTGGACAGTTGAATATGGTCTTGTTGGCGACATGGCAAATCCTAAGATTTATGGAGCAGGATTATTGTCCTCTATAGGGGAAAGCAAGTCGTGTATGGAGCCAAATGTAAAGAAAATACCATTGACAATTGATGCAGTAAATGTAGGTTTTGATATTACAAAGCCTCAGCCTCAATTGTTCGTTACTCCAGATTTCACTTATCTAATGCAAATATTAGAAGAGTTTGCTGCAACACTTAGCGTTAGGAAAGGTGGCTATAAAGGCTTGCAAAAATTAATTAATTCAGGGGCGGTAGGTACTATTCAACTTACAACAGGACTTCAGATATCAGGTAAGTTTACAAAAATGTTGCTTAATGACGACAATCAAGTAATCTATTTTAAGACAGAAGGGCCTACAGCTCTGGCGTATTCCGACAAGGAACTAATAGGACATGGCATCGAAACACATCAAGATGGATTTTCCTCTCCATTGGGCAAACTTAAAAATGTGAACCTGGCAATTGAAGACATGGGGCCAGGCGATTTAAAAGCGTATAACTTTTATGATGGTCAACCCTTATCTTTTGAATTCGAAAGTGGAGTTAAGGTAGAAGGATTAAACGTTACGGGCATTCGCAACATCCAGGGCAAACTAATGTTGATACAATTATCAAATTGCACTGTTACTTATAAGGACGAAATTTTATTTAAACCTGAATGGGGAGTGTACGACATCGCCATTGGCAAAGATATCGTATCGGCATTTTCGGGTGCAGCTGATTACAATTCGTTTGAGGAGCTTTACAATGTATCGCAAACTACAACTATAAAACATATTATTTCGGAAGAAAATCAAGCTTTAGAAGAGCTATACAAATCGATAAGAGAACATCGAACTAATAAAGTTGATGATGAGACTTTATTAGCTGATACTTTTAATATTTTAAAAAATAAATATAAAACGGATTGGTTATTAGCGTCCGAAATTTTAGAATTAACAAAAAATACGCTGTTGAAAGAAGAAATTATAGCACATCTTAAGCAATTGGCAAATACGAATACAGATTTGTATGATTTAATAACGGATGTATTGCTAATGATAAATTAAATTTTAGCTTTATAAATAAAATAAAAAGGAAATAATCCTTTTATTCATAAAATTATATTAAATTTGTACTTTATTTTATTAATTAAAACTTTAAAGAAATGCACTCAATTTTTATTTGTTTTTATTTATTGATTGTTTCAGTAATTATTCTGAAAACAACTGGGATTATTCTTATTATAAAAGGATTTATAAATAAGGATCAAAAGCAATGGGCAAAAGGTTTCTATGTTGTAGCTTTAGCCTGTATACTTTTTGTAACTGCATTGGCTATTGGCATACATAGTTGCCCTAAGTTTATGAAATGCAAGAAAGAATGCAGTAAAGAATGGATGATGAAAGGCGACAGTTGCAAAATGGGCAGCGATGAAATGCACTGCATGCAGATGATGCATTGTAGAGAAATGATGCAAAATTGTTGCCCCGAAGAAAAAATGAGCAATTGTTGTGATAAAGAAAAGATGGATTCTACACATTGCGCTAAGAAAATGGAGATGTGTAAAGAACATAAATAAAAAGAAAATATCTTTAAAAGAATTTTAAAAGCTCTGGCATTTATTTGTCAGAGCTTTTTTTATGATGTTTTTTATATTTATAACTGAAGACAGAGTTTAAATATAAAAGAGAAGAAACAGATTATTCCTTCACCAAACTCACCTGCCCTTTTAATAATTCATCCGATACAATAAGTTCCTGCCATTTTCTTTATTTTGTTTGTATAAAAAATAAATAGCATCATCCGAAATAGTAATTTTCTCAACAAATACCTGATTAAATTTAATAACATTCCCTTTGAGTTGACCAGTATTTAAATCAATTTGTTGAACTGAATATAAGCCATCTTTAAGAAATAAAGCATATACATCTTTTTTATTTTCTGCTAATAAAAGTTGTTTTGAAACTACATCTTCTCTTTTAGAATATGAAATTGATTGTACCATTATCTTCTCTCCATTGCAATAAAGTACATACATTTTATTACCATAATGATCAAAAATATAAATTTTATCTTCTATCTTAAATAAATGCACTTCTATAGGCTGGCTCATTATATTATCAATAAATAATTTATTAATATCTAGACCCGAATTAGATGAATTATCTCCAGAGCCCCATTCCTTTTTATGTTTTAAGGGCACTACCGGAGAATAATGTAAACGTTTTTCTATTGGTTTATCATTACAATATTGTTCTCCTATCTTATCTTTTTGTTGAAATATTAATTTCTTATCACTTTTATTTATCAAATAATAAAAAACAGATTTATTATATGCCCCATACTGTCTATATATAATATAATCATCGCATTTCCCAAGTGATGGTACAATTAAATTCTTAAAATCTTTTATCGAAACGCCATCAAAAAAATAAATTCTTTCATTTCTATTGGTAATTTGATATGCAGAATCATCGGATAATAAAAAAATATTAGATTGATAATCTTTATATAAATGTTTACATGAACGCATCCCTCCTTTTAATTCTTTTTCCCAAGTTATAATATCTTTTTTTGTTATCAACGACAGTTTTCTGATGTTATCATTTATATTTAATGTAAATATATCATCGTTCCAAAATTCATAATCTGTGATCCAAATTAATTTTTCTTTAGTAATAAGTTCAATTTTTTCGGAAGTAATATCAACCGGATTCAGCTGTATTTGTTGTTCGTTTAATACAATTGCAATAACACTATCTTTTGTATTAGGTGTAAAAACAATAGTTAAATCTTTTGTTTCATAACCAATAAAACTTATTGTGATTTCTGCTCTTTTGGATGTTTTCAAACAAAAACTACCCTCGTTATCGGTTGAAGTTACTGTTTTAGGATTTTTAAGACGGATATTTGCAGGATACAATGCTTCACCTTTTTGATTAAATACTTTACCACAAAGCAAATTCTGAGAATTCGCATTATAAAAACATACAAAAAGAAAAATAATAAAAAACAGGATGTATTTTTTCATTATAATAGTATTATTAGTCAACAAAAACAATTTAAATAAACTCTACAAATTTTAAGCCAGATTATAAATATTGCCTTATCAAATATGGTAATATATAAATGTGGTGCCTAATTATGAAAGGCAGATTTTGGGAAACAAATCTATTCAAATCTTTTTTACAAAATAATATTTTAAATAAAATCACATTATTTTCTGCTCCTCTTTTTTGATTAAATTTATCAATTTTTGATGAAAAAACAGGAAATATAAAACCTAAATCTGTTCATTTTTTATTAAAAAACGAATAAATCATCAAAAATAGGCCAATCTCGTCCGACAGGATTGACAACTTAGTCAGATTATACGCATCTCGTCCGGCAAGACGAGCAAATTAGTCAGATTATATGCATCTCGTCCGGCCAGATGGACAAATTAGTCAGATTATACGCATCTCGTCCGGCCAGATGGACAAATTAGTCAGATTATATGCATCTGGTCCGACCAGATGGACAACTTAGTCAGATTATATGCATCTGGTCCGACCAGACGACCTACTATTTAGTACGTTATGTAAATTATGGGTCTTTTTGCCAATTTTATGCACCTTTTGTGGTAAAATTTCTGCTTTTTTTAAGAAATAAAATCTTGTCAAAATCTTTTATTAAAAAATAAAATAAAAAATAAGCTCATTTGTAAAAAATGTAGTATCTTTGCAAAAATATTTTATATAAAAATTATAAAAACTCTTTTCTGATTCATTGAATATTCATCACCATCATGAGATCCTCGTGGG
>CAYRBL010000092.1:0-10213 GCA_964422385.1 uncultured Bacteroides sp. | reverse complement strand
CATCATTAAGTTGATGAAGGTTTTTTTATTACCCCACCTAACCTCCCCTAAGAGGGGAGGAATTAGATTTGTTTTATTTTTATTGTCTTAAAACTTTAAGTACTTTAGGCACTTCTTTTACCAAATAACTGCGCGTTTATTTTCTGGGATAAAACACTTGTCGGTTGGTTGGATGTTGAACGCTTTGTAGAATGCAGGTACATTATATAACAATGCATTTACTCTAGCTTCGTGTGGAGAATGTACATCTTCTTTCAAACGACGCATTGCTTCTTTGTCTCTCATATTCTGGCGCCATACCTGAGCATAAGATAAGAAGAAACGTTGATCGATAGTGAAACCATCTATTTTAGCATTTGCATCTTTTCCTTGTAATGCTTTTTGTAAAGCAACATAAGCAACAGTAATACCACCCATATCAGCTATGTTTTCGCCTAAAGTAAGTTTACCATCTACGTGTAATGAATCTAAGATTTTGTATTCATTATAGTGATCTAAGATAGTCTTAGTTTGGTTTTCGAAATTGATAGCATCTTCTTTCGACCACCAGTTTTTCAAGTTACCATCTTTATCATATTGGCATCCTTGATCGTCGAAACCATGTGTCATTTCATGACCGATAACAACACCTATAGCTCCATAATTAACCGCATCGTCAGCTTTTAAGAAGAAGAAAGGTTCTTGTAAAATACCTGCAGGGAAAACGATTTCGTTCATGTTAGGACTGTAATATGCATTAACAGTTTGAGGAGTCATTCCCCATTCCATACGGTCAACTGGCTTACCAATTTTATCTAAATCTCGTAGGAAATAGAAACGTGTAGCAGCCATTAGGTTTTCGTAATATGAATCTTTAGTGATTGTTAAACTTGAATAATCAATCCATTTGTCAGGATAACCAACTTTAACATTTATTTTCTCTAACTTAGCAACAGCTTCTTTTTTGGTAGCATCACTCATCCAGTTTAGCTTTTCGATTCTTTCTTTTAAAGCTATTTTAAGATTTCCTACTAATTCGAGCATACGTTTTTTAGCTTCAGGTGGGAAGTATTTTTCAACATAAAGTTGACCAACAGCTTCACCTAACGAACTGCTTGTATTATTTAAAATACGTTTCCAACGAGGTTTCATTTCTTTTATTCCTGAAAGAACGGTGCCATAAAAAGCGAAATGTTCTTTTTCGAAATTAGACGACAAACAAGAAGCGGCTTCTCTAATTAAATTCCATTTTAAATAAATTTTCCATTGATCAACAGGCATAGTGTTTACCATCTTTGCCATTTCGCCAATGAATTTAGGTTGACCTACATTTATTTCTTTAGTATTCTTAAGACCTAAAGTTAAAAAGTAATTATCCCAATCGAAAGTAGCAGCAATCTTTTTTAGACCTGCTAAATCTGTTTTGTTATAATTTTTAACTGGGTCGCGAAGTTCTTTTCTTGTTGAAGATGCTTGAGCAAGTTTAGTTTCGATGTTCATAACTGTCTCTGCATTTTTAACTGCATCAGCATTATTGTCGCCCATTAATTCAAACATCTTTGTCATATGTTTTACATATTCTCCGCGAATTTCTTTTGAGCGAGGATCATCAGAAGTATAATAATCTCTATCTGGTAAGCCTAAACCACCTTGGTAAAGTTGCGCAATAACATTATTACTGTTTTTGTCGTCTTGTCCTGAGCCAAAATAAAACAAAGGATTAACACCTGCAGTATGGAAATACGCAATAGTTTTCAGCAAATCAGCAGGAGTTTTCACTGCAGCTATTTTGTCGAGTTCAGATTTGATAGCACCGATACCTGCTTTTTCTATTTTAACAGTATCCATACCTGAAGAAAAGAAATCTCCAATTTTTTGTTTTACGCTACCTGCTTTTGCATTTTTATCTGCAGCAGCTTCTTCCATAATAGTGCGTAATTGTTTGTAGTTTTCTTCTGCCAATACTTCAAAAGAGCCATAAGCGCTCTGATCAGCAGGAATTACATTGTTCTTTAGCCAACTTCCGTTAGCGTAGTGATAAAAATCGTCACCAGGTTTGATGGTGGTGTCAAGGTTAGCAATATTAATTGCTGGTTGTTCTTTCATATTTGTTTTGTTGTTAACACAGCCTGTCATAAAGCTGAATGCAAAAACACCTAAAGTAATAGATGTATAAACTAATTTACTAGAAAAGATCTTCATTTAAATAAAATATTAAATTTGTGATTCAGAAATTTTCGGCAAAAGTATAAATACTTTTAGTATTAACGTTATAAATTGCAATTATTTTTGGTAACAAAATGTTAAATTCACAAAGAAATAGTATAAAAATGAATATTATAAAGAAATTTATTGCATTTATACTAAAAATAATTAAAATTTAATACGGTATTAAGAAGAATATGCTTACTTTTGGAGATTAATTTAAAAGTATTTTTAATTAGAAATCAATTTTAGAAAAAATGAAAACATTATACTTGATGCGTCATGCAAAATCTACATGGGAATTCCCAGAACTGAGTGATCATGAACGCCCTTTAATAGAAAAAGGAATAAAGAGAACAGAGAAGATCATAAAGTTTTTAATAA
The DNA here is from genome assembly GCA_964422385.1 of uncultured Bacteroides sp. Lineage (GTDB taxonomy): Bacteria > Bacteroidota > Bacteroidia > Bacteroidales > JACABE01 > JBAXLO01. Next base: position 7,645 of record CAYRBL010000092.1, on the reverse strand, counting down.
AAAAAGATATTAAACCTGATATAATAATTTCGAGCCATGCTGTTAGAGCTTACGAAACTGCAAAGATATTGGTAGAACGTCTGGACTTTCCTGTTAAAGAAGTCATGATTGAGGAAAAGATATATCAATCCAATCTTGAGACACTTTTTAATGTTGTTTTTGGGATGCCGGATGATAAAAGTGAAATGATAATGATAGGACATAACCCAACTATTACTAATTTTGCAAACTATTTTCTGTCGGAATACATAGATTATATGCCCACATCTGCTATAGTTTGTGTGGAGTTCGACACTAATAAATGGAATGAAATAACAGGGGCTAAACGACAGACACGTTTTGTGATTTATCCCAAAATGCTTAAATAATATTATAAATAATGGGTAACAAAATTCAAAGTACAATCAATCGTGAGATAAGTTGGATTTATTTTAACGAAAGAGTTATGCAGGAAGCAAAAGATCCTGCAACTCCATTGATCGAGAGATTGATTTTTCTTGGAATTTATTCTAACAATCAGGACGAGTTTTTTAGAGTGCGTGTTGCCACTTTAAATCGTATTCTCAAGTATGGTGATCAAGGGAACTATCAGGAAATGGTTTTCAATCCTGGTCGCACATTAAAAGAAGTTGACAAGAAGCTCTCCACTTTACAGAAAGAATTTGGAGAGATTTATGATACGATTAAAACTGAATTAGAAAAAGAAAATATACATTTTGTAAATGAATCTCAATTAACTTCAGCGCAAGGCGACGTTGTAAGAAAATATTTCAGAGAACACGTTCGCCAGCATCTGTTCCCTATTATGTTGGAGAATTTCTACAACTTTGCAAGCTTACGTGATAAATCCATTTACCTAGCAATAGATTTAAGGCAAAGTGCTGATCCTTCTAATGAGAACTATGCATTGATTGAAATCCCAACTTATACACTTTCACGATTCCTTATACTTCCATATAATGAAAGTGAAGCTATAAATATAATCTTATTGGATGATATCATCAGGTATTGCCTGTCGGATATCTTCTCGATATTTGGTTACGACACTTATGAAGCCTTTACTATTAAGTTTACAAGAGATTCCGAGCTGGATATAGATAATGATGTTTCCAAGAGTTTCCTCGAAATAGTTAGCCAAAGTATAAAACAGCGTAAGCATGGTGCTACTGTCAGGTTTATTTATGATGAAAGAATCCCACAACGTTTACTTGATAAGCTTGTAAAAAAACTTAACATTAAGAAAAAGGATGCTTTGAAAAAGGGAGGAAAGTATCACAACTTTAAAGATTTTATGAACTTCCCGATTATTCCTAAGTTTAATCATTTATTGTATGATAAACTTTTGCCACTTGAATGTAAAATATTTTCTCAAAATAAGAGTATGCTTAATGTTATTAAAAAGAAAGATACAATGCTTCATTATCCGTATCAATCTTTCCAATATATCATTGACCTATTGCGCGAAGCTTCTATTGATCCTGCTGTAAGGGCAATTAAGATGACGATATATCGTGCAGCCAAAGATTCGAGAGTAATTAATGCATTGATAAATGCGGTGCGTAATGGCAAAGATGTTACTGTTTATATTGAGTTGCAAGCACGTTTTGATGAGCAGGCAAATATTTATTGGGCCGAAAGATTGCAAGAAGAAGGTGCTAAAGTTGTGCAGAATATCCCCGGTTACAAAGTACATTGCAAGTTAATACTTATTCGTAGAAAAGAAAATAACGAAAATGTATATTATGCAGCTATTGGTTCGGGAAATCCAAATGAAATTACTACTAAAGTATATTCTGATGTACATTTGCTAACCGCCAACAAGCATATAACATCTGATGTTAACAAAGTTTTTCATCTTTTTGAAGCTAAATACAACCGCCCCGACTTCGAAAGTCTGATTGTTTCTCCATTCAATACCCGTACCTTCTTTATGGAGATGATAGAAAACGAAATTAGAAATGCAAAAAAAGGAAAACCTGCATGGATGATAATAAAACTCAACAATCTTGTTGATGATGCCATCATAGCTAAGCTTTATGAAGCCAGCCAGGCCAATGTAAAAATAAAACTTATTATTCGAGCAATATGTGTATTGATTCCAGGTATACCTGGGTTAAGTGAAAACATAGAAGCAATTAGTATCATTGATAAGTATCTGGAGCATTCGCGGATTATGATTTTCTGTAATAATAATGATGAGAAATATTATATTGGGTCCTCGGATTGGATGCAACGTAATTTGGATCATCGTATAGAAGTTACTACTCCAATATATGATAAAAATATTCAAAAAGATTTAAAAGAAATGGTCAACATACAATTAAAGGATAATGTAAAAGCAAGACTTATCAGTGCAGTAAATCCAAATTCTTATAAAAGTACTGATGATTCTAAAAAGCATCGTTCGCAAATTGAGTTTTATAATTATCTTAAAAATAAATATTCTATAAATCCAAAAGATTAATATATGTTATTTGCTTCAATTGACATAGGTTCCAACGCAGTACGTCTGCTTTTTTCAAATGTTTTCGAAAACAATAAAGTTCCTAATGCCGCCAAGGCTACCCTGGTTCGCATCCCTTTGCGTTTGGGTGAAGACGTTTTTAATTCGGGCAAAATCTCCGAATTAAGGATTCAAAATCTTGTTAAAACTTTAAATGCATTCAAACTTCTAATTGATGTTTATAATCCTATAGCTTACGATGCTTGTGCCACATCTGCAATGCGCGAAGCTAGTAACAACAACGAAATAGTGGAGCGTGTTTTTAATGAAACTGGATTAAAAATTAGGGTAATTGATGGTATGGAAGAGGCTCAGATTATACGTGGTTCGAATAATATTGACTTTAAAAATGATTTTAAAACTTCTATGTACATCGACGTTGGTGGTGGTAGTACTGAGATTTCTATTTTAACCAATAATAAATTTGAAAAGTGTAATTCGTTTAATTTGGGTACTGTGAGGTTGCTCAACAAAAAGGTGGAAGAGCACGAATGGGATCATATGAAAGACTGGTTAAAGGGTTTCAGGTCCGATTTTGGCAGGATTAATTGCATAGGAACTGGTGGTAATATTAATAGATTAGCCAAACTTTACGGTGACCAAACTGACAACACTTTAACCTTTAATCAGCTTAGATATGCCTATAAAACGTTAAAGGAAATTCCATTAAAACAAAGGATAGAAAAGATGGGATTGCGTCCTGATAGAGCTGACGTTATAGTGCCTGCTGCAAAAATTTATATAGAGATAATGAAAGCTGCCCACATCGAAAATATTATTGCACCAAGGGTGGGATTGGCCGACGGATTGATATATAAAATGTATGATGAGTATAAAAAAGGGATCAAATAGTATCTAATTTTTGGTATTAAGCAGTTTTTTCTTTTTCCCTTTTTTTAAAAATATTATTTTATAAACATCTTAGGTTATTATGTTTATAAAATGATTTACCATATCAGGCAAACGCCGGATACGACCCATCAAATGATTTGCCTTGTCAGGTAAATGATGGAAACAACACATTAAATGATTTACTTTGTCAGGCAAACGACGGACACGATACATCAAATGATTTGCCTTGTCAGGCAAACGCCGGACACAATCAATTAAATGATTTACCTTGTCGGGCAAATGACGGACACGATACATCAATTGATTTGCCTTGTCGGGCAAACGACGGACACTATAAATTAAATGATTTACCTTGTCAGGCAATTACCGGATACAATCAATTAAATGATTTGCCTTGTCGGGCAAACATCGGACACTATAAATCAAAAAATGACCTATTTCAGGCAAACGCCGGATACGACCCATCAAATGATTTGCCTTGTCAGCAATATTGTAAATACAGCCCATCAAATGATTTGCCTTGTCAGCAATATTGTAAGTACAACCCATCAAATGTGTTGCTTTGTCAGGCAAATATCTGACTGTGATTAGTATTAAGTTTGTTTTATTAATAAAATAAACAACAGTATCCAATAAATATGGCGCTATTAAAACTTAAATAAAAGCATCGTTATTATACAAAGGTTTTGCAACTGTTTAATTAATGTTTTTAATATAAAAAGTCTTCTTATAATAATATTAGTTTGGTAAAGCTAAATTGATTAATTTTGCAAAAATTTTATCAGATGTTACAGTTAAATTATATTAGAGAAAACACACAAGAGGTTATTGATAGATTAACCGTTAAGAATTTTAAAGCTGAAGAGATTATTGCTAAAGTTCTGGATTTGGATACTCAAAGAAGAGATACCCAAAAATTATTGGATAATAATCTGGCAGAGGCTAATAACCTGGCTAAAGAGATAGGTGATTTATTTAAATCGGGCAAACAGGCTGAGGCTAATGAGCTAAAAGCACGCACTGTTGAGTTGAAAAATCAGGCTAAAGACCTGTCAGAAAAACATAGTCAGATAGAATATGATTTGAATCAATTGTTGGTTCAAATTCCTAATCTGCCACATTCTTCGGTGCCTGTTGGAAAATCTGCAGAACACAATATTAATATACATCAGGAGGGAATTATTCCTGAAGAAGGCTCGAAACCAATGCCTCACTGGGAACTTTGTGCCAAATATAATATCATAGATTTTGAGCTTGGAAATAAAATAACAGGAGCAGGTTTTCCGGTTTATAAAGGGAAGGGTGCAAGATTGCAACGTGCGTTGATAAATTTCTTTTTAGATAATGCAACATCACAGGGTTATCTGGAAATTCAACCTCCTTTGATGGTTAATGAGGCATCGGGTTATGGTACAGGGCAGTTGCCCGATAAAGAAGGGCAAATGTATCACGCAACAGTTGATAATCTGTATTTAATACCTACTGCTGAGGTTCCAGTGACTAACATTTATAGAGATGTTATTGTGAATGAGAAGGATTTTCCTATAAAAAACACTGCATATTCTGCTTGTTTCCGTCGCGAAGCAGGTTCTTATGGTAAAGATGTTAGAGGGCTGAATCGTTTGCATCAATTTGATAAGGTGGAGATAGTACAGATTCAGCATCCTGATAACTCTTACCAGACTTTGGAAGAAATGAAGGAATATGTGGCTTCTATTTTAAGAAAATTGGAACTTCCTTTCCGTATTTTAAGACTTTGTGGTGGCGATATGAGTTTTACCTCTGCTTTAACTTATGATTTCGAAGTATATTCTGCTGCTCAAAAGATGTGGTTAGAAGTTAGTTCTGTTTCAAATTTCGAGTCATACCAAGCCAATAGAATGAAGCTTCGTTTTAAAGATAAAGAAGGCAAAATTAAGTTAGCACACACACTAAATGGCAGTGCATTGGCGTTACCTCGTATAGTGGCGGCCTTGCTGGAGAACAATCAAACCGAAAATGGCATCGTTATTCCGGAGGCTTTGGCTGCTTATACAGGATTTAAAACTATAGATTAACAAAACCTTAATAAAACCATGAAAAGAATTTTTTCTTTAGTATTTATTTTAAGTCTGTTTGGTATGTTGCTAACCACTAGTTGCAATCACACCAAAACAAAGCAAAGACTTGCGCAAATAGATACCCTTTCGATTTTGCTAGATAAAACAGAATTGATGCTAAACGAACTAAATCAGGACACAATTGCTGCAATGCTTAAAAATACGAGTATGATGAATAAAGCTATTACACCTTTTGTTCATACTAAATTAAATTTAAAAGAGCGTTCGGATTATTTTCAGTTGGCAGGTATCGAAAAACAGTTTAAGAATTATCAAGCAGATCACACAAAAAACCTTGATGAACTTAAATATTCGCGTAAGCAATTAGCAGATTTAAAAGAGGACGTCGACAAACATAAAATTAAGGACAAGAAATATGATGAATATTATCAATCAGAAAACACTTCGGTGAATAATCTGTTTAATCTGGTTAAATCATCACTTTATAAAGCAAAACAAAACATAGAAAGGTATAATAACTTTAATCCAGTTATCACAAAGATGATGGCAGATAAGAAGATTAAACTTGATGTGGAGGTTTCTGATAAAAATAAAAAGGAAGCCGAGGGCGGTGAAGACGATGATTAATTAATATATATATTATGAAGAAAATACTTGGGTTTATACTAATAATGTTATGCTTTTCATTGGTTGTTTCTGCACAGAATTCAACAGATGAGCAGTTAGCAGCCCAGTATTTTCAGAATGGCGAGTTTGATAAAGCCGCCGATGTGTACGAGAAACTATACGACATTACTCCCAACCAATATTATTATTCTAATCTTTTGCAATCTTTAATGAATGCAAAAGATTATAAAAGAGCAGAGAAATTAGTTAAGAAAATTATCAGAAGAAACCCTTCCGAACTTAAGTATAATGTAGATTTAGGCTATGTTTATAATACTTCGGGCGACAATACGAAGGCTACAAAACAGTTTCAGGAAGCTATAGATAACCTCACAGCCAATACACAACAGATATATGATTTGGCAAATGCATTTACGATGCGAATGCAGTATGATTATACTACCGAATGTTATTTGAAAGGCCGAAAAGTGACCAAAAGTCCTACAGCATTTTCTGTTGAACTTGCAATGATGTACGAGATTAGAGGGAAATATCAGGAAATGATTGAGGAATATCTCGTGCTGGCTGAGTCTGATCCTAATTATATTCCGGTTGTACAGGCGCGTTTGCAAGTAGTTTTGAATTCCGATAAAGAAAATAAGAAAAGTGATGTGCTGAAAACAGCTTTATTGCGAAAAGCACAAAAGAATCCTGAGGTTAAGATTTATTCTGATTTATTGATGTGGTATTCGCTACAGACAAAAGATTTCGAACTTGCATTTTCGCAAGCTAAGTCCATCGACAGACGCTATAAAGATAATGGATCAAAGGTTTTTGAGCTATCAGAATTGTGTATGACAAATTCAGAATATGATATTGCAATCGAAGCTTACCGCTATCTTGTAATTAAAGGCGAAGAGAATCCTTATTTTTTATTAAGTAAGGTGGGATTGCTTAACGCGAAGTATCTAAAGGTAACTTCGTCGATAGTTTATAGCAAAAACGACCTTACAGAACTAGAGAAAGAGTATACAAATTTCCTTGCAGAATCGGGTAAGAACTCGAGTACTATTTTGTTGATGAAAAACCTTTCTCACATCTATGCTTTTTATTCAAAAGAGATAGAAAAGGCTGTTGCGTTGCTAAATGAAGCGATTGCAATACCAAATGCGGAAAGAAATATATTAGCCGAATGTAAATTAGAATTGGCTGACATTTTGTTGTTTTCAGGTGAGGTTTGGGATGCTACGCTTTTGTATTCTCAAGTTGAAAAGTCTTTTAAAAACGACCCAGTTGGTTTTATGGCGAAGTTTAAAAATGCTAAATTATCTTTTTATATTGGAGAATTTGATTGGGCCCGAGCACAGTTGGATGTTCTCAAAGCTGCTACTACTAAGCTTATTGCCAATGATGCTATGCAACTTTCGCTATTAATAAGCGATAATATTGCGGAAGATAGTTCAACAGTTGCTTTGAGTTATTATGCCGAAGCCGATCTGTTTGTGTATAGAAATCAATATGAAGAAGCTTTGATTACACTCGATTCTACTCGTTTGGTTGGATTAACACATCCTATTTTTAATGTTGTTCTTTATAAAAAAGCTGAGATAAAAATAAAGCAGGG
>CAYRBL010000091.1:0-10252 GCA_964422385.1 uncultured Bacteroides sp. | reverse complement strand
TTGAGCACAACATGGATGTTATTAAAGTTGCCGACCATATAATAGATATAGGCCCCGAAGGCGGACATAAAGGTGGAAAGATTATTGCCGAAGGTACTCCCGAAGCTATTTGTAAAAAAGGAATAGGCTATACTGCTGAGTTCTTGAAGGGGGAGATTTAGAATTCTTTTATTAAAAAATATCAATTATATCTTCAATTATATTACAATTTAACATTCTTAAATCTGAAACTGATATTAAAGGTGTAAGAAGTTTATGTTTTTTAATTTTATACAATTTGTTTTTATTATCTAGCTTACCAATTATTCCCCAATTCCGTAATGTTGAAAAACTGGTCAATGAGTTTTTATTATTCATATCATAGTATATTAAATGAAGATGGTTTCCACGTCCACCATGCCAATAATAAAAAAATAATCTATTATCTTTCTTCATCCCAAATATAAATTTTCTTTTCGGTAATACATGTATAGAATTATCTGTTGCATTATATTCTTCATTTCTATTTGCAATAAATTCATTTGACTTATTCGTAGAGAACAAGTATTTTGTTTTCTTTAAATTGGTAATAGAATCATCTAGATATACAATTCTAGGAATTAGTTCAGCTGGTAAAGAATCAAGATTAAATATAAATTTGGAAGAATCTGAATTATAAACATCTTGAATTATGTTTATCACATTTACAATTTTACTATTTTGTTGAGAAAAAAGAGAAATTGTTGATAGAAATAAGACTATAAATAATGATATTTTCATTAAGAAATTATTTATTCTTTTCATTTGTTTTTACTTTTATTTAACGCTCAGCAAACTTACGATATTTTATCATACCAAAAGAAAAAAACAATAATTTTTTTTATCTATTAACCCTAGCGTTTACGCTAGGGGGATGAATAATGAATTATTTCGGGGATTTATCCCTGATATTTATATTATTTTGTCAGGGCTGCACCTCGACTTCGCTCGGTGACCGATGATAACAGGGTCACCGAGCGAAGTCGAGGTGTGTTCCCAGATATTTTATCATACCAAAAGAAATTTCTTCTTCTTTTTATTAATCATTATTGTCTTTTATAAGCTAAAAAGTCTTCGGATACAGCATTCCTCTCTCTTTTTGTTGCGGTCCGCATTCTTTAAAATATATTCCTCCTTCTTTAGAAATCAATCCACTTTCTTTTAATTATATTCCACACTCTTTTTATAATTTTCCGTCTTCTTTTTATAACATTCCTTATTCTTTTTTAAACATTCCGCCCTCTTTTTACAACGTTCCGCCTCCGTAATTAATTATAAAAAATCATCAATCTTATCAAAAAAGGATTACTAATTTTAAGAAAAATGCGATTTAACAAATAAAAAAAGTTTATTTGTAATAAAATATAAAAGCTGATGTTATTATAAGTACTTTTACCACGAATTATATTAATTCAATTTATTAAAAAAAATAACAACATATGAAAGAAGATATCAAGAAAGATTTTAATAAAAAAGAAGAAGATGTAAATGAACAGGGACAAAATTTCTTAGACGTATTTATTGAAAACAAAGCAGATTTTATCACTAAATATCCTGAGTTTGACATTACTTTTGAGACTGATATGCAGGATCAAATAGATTTATGCAGGTCGATAGATACGGATAATGTTTGTATATCAAAACAACATTTGGCAACCGTAGAAATAGTGGATGCAGTTAGCCATGGGAGAATAATCTTTCAGGATTTTCTTCCTTATATAACACATGCATATCCTAACAATCCTGCTATATTACAAATATTTGGCAAACCATATTACGAAAAAGCACGAAAATCAAACACAAAAATGCAGACTTTGCTGATGCAAGCCTATGATATGGCTAACGATGTTTTGTATAAAGTAAAATTGAAAGCAAAAGGAGCTACCGATGCCATGATTTTAGATTTTAAAACAACAAGTGAACTTATTGAAACTAAACTTAAAAAACAAAGAAAATTGAAAGGTGCCCGTGGGATGAGTACGCAAAATCGTACGGTAGAGTATAATAGTTTATGGGCAATGATGGTTAGATTAAGTGATGCTGCAAAAGTTATTTATAAAGATAATCCGGTAATGTGGAATAATTTTTTGCTATACCCTGATGCTCCATCGGGCGGCGAAACACCTACGCCACCACCACCAATAGTTTAATAAAGCTTAAAAATAAAAACCTTCATCATTAGTTTGGTGAGGTTTTTTAATTTTACAATGCTAAAACAAGCAATTTTATGCTATTCACGCAATAATTAAATGACATTTATCAATATTGTTAATTTTTCATTAATTTTTCTAAACAATTCGTTTAATTTTGCTGTTTTTAAAGTCAAGTTAAATTAAAATAAATTCATGAATTAAAAAATACATCTTCATAAAAAGCCAATTTCAGCACACATATATATTATAGTACGTATTAATAAAATTGTACACTAATATCTATTCAAAAATGTAAGAAAAAACATTAATAAAACACTTACATTAAAAATATTTATGTTTTAAATAAAAACATACAACGAAATAAAGGCTTCAAAACGAACGTATTTTTCATCATAATTTAAGGAATTGAAATTAATAATAATTTTTATGAAATAAAAAATAGAAAAACATCTATTTATTTAAAAATAATAATTATTTTTGTCATATTATAAAAAAAATTCTATTTACAAATTTGAATCGAAAAAATGAGTGAAAAAGAAGGTCAACCTAAAGAGAAAACGAGAAGGGATTTCTTAAAACAAATGGGTATCGTAGGTATCGGAAGCATCTTAGCCGGATCGGCTATAGTAGCTGGTATTAACTACGATAAAAGAAAAACAAAAGGTGCCAGAATAAAAGTTTTGACTGCCGAAAACGAACTTCTGGAAATAGATAAAAACGATGCAACTAAGGTTGGTAAATTTAAAGCCGAAAACCTTACTTATATGCAAAAACAAGCACGCGAAGGTATAAAAGGCAAACGTTGGGTAATGGTTATCGATTTATCTAAATGTAAAAACGCCCGCAAATGCATGAGTGCTTGTCAGGATGCACATCATTTACGTCCCGAACAACATCACATCAATGTTTTGAAGATGCAGGAATCAACAAATACTGCACCATATTACATGGCAAAACCATGTCAGCATTGCGACAATCCTCCATGCGTAGCAGTATGTCCGGTAGATGCAACATACAAACGTCCAGATGGAATCGTATTAATCGACAACGAAGTATGTATTGGTTGCAGATTCTGTATGGCAGCTTGTCCATATAGTGCAAGAGTTTTCAACTGGACTGAACCTTTACATTCTGAAGACGACAAGAACATAGTATACAACCCTGAGCTAAACGTTCCACAGAAAAAAGGAACCGTAAGCAAATGTTGTTTTAGTGCCGATAGATGTAGAGAAGGTAAATTGCCTTATTGCGTTTCGGCTTGTCCAAATGGTGTATATTATTTTGGTGACGAAAACGAAGATGCAGTTACCAACGGAACTACTAAAGAAACCGTTAGATTTAGGAAACTGATAGAAGATAATGGTGGTTACCGACTGATGCCAGAATTGGGAACAGATACAAGAGTATATTATCTTCCAGCAAAAAACAGAACTTCACCATTCAAGGAAGAAGATAAACCTGAAGCGGGAGAACATATTGGAAATACAAATGCATAATCTAAAAATATATGTCAAACGAATCAAAACACAATAAAATTACATCCGATTTATTAAGTCATATCCGACTTAATTATGGATTTAAGTTATGGATGGGGTTTTTAATAACTTCATTCTTGATATGTATGTACGCATACTCCATACAATTAGACAAAGGATTAGGCGTAACAGGAATGGGAGATTATGTTTCGTGGGGAATGTATATTTCCAACTTTGTATTCTTTGTGGCCACTAGTTTAATAGGGATGCTTATCAGTTCGGTGCTTGGTTTATCAGGAATAAAATGGTCGGCACCTTTAGCAAGAATTGCCGAAATAATTGCCTTAGCATTTGCAGCAGTAGCAGGCTTGGTAATTATATCAGACATGGGACGTCCCGAACGACTTATCAATGTATTCCTTTACGGAAGAATTCAATCACCTATCTTATGGGACGTAACAGTAGTAACAGTATACGTTTTAATAAGTGCATTGTTGCTTTACTTACCATTAATCCCTGACATGAAATATTGTTATGAAAAGATAGATAAACTTCCAAAATATTTAAAGAGTATTTACAAAGCACTTTCATTAAACTGGATTGGTTCTGCTGAGCAAAAAAAGATTTTACACAGATCAATCTTAATTCTTTCTGTACTTATTATACCAGTAGCATTGGCAATACATACCGTTACTTCATGGTTGTTTGCCAGCACATCCAGAACAGGATGGGATAGCAGTATTTTTGGACCTTATTTTGTGTCAGGAGCATTTGTATCAGGAACAGCAGCTGTAATTATAGCAATGGCTGTTTACAGAAACTCATATAAACTAAAAGAATATATTACCGAATATCATTTTGATAAAATGGGCAAGCTTTTAGTACTAGTATCTTTAGTTTATCTTTATTTTAATATAAACGAATATATGGTACCAGCATATAAAATGCAGAAATATGATTCGATGCATCTTCATGATTTATTTACAGGTAGCCACGCATTTTTATTTTGGTCGGTACAAATTCTTGGACTTATATTACCTATAATATTATTACTGATAAATAAGATGCGAAAACCAACTCCAATGGTTATAATAGCAATATTTGTTATAATTGGAGCATGGTTGAAAAGATACATAATAGTAATACCAACAATGGAACATCCTTTTTTGCCTATACAAAATGTTCCTTTAAACTTTAAGGTATACACCCCTACTCTTACTGAATCGTTGATATCACTTGCACCAATTATATTGGTTTTGATAATAATTACCGGAGTATCAAAATTGGTTCCAGTTATTCCAATTGAGGAAACTTTAGAGAGATGCGAATAAACCAAATAAAAGAAATAATTATGTTTAGAAAAAATATCAATTTCAAAATCACGATAGCATTTATCATATCTGCTTTCTTTTGTTTACAAATAAATGCACAACGTTGGGATGTACCAACTGATAAAAAAGCCAAGAATAGCTATGTAAAATTCGACGAAAACACAGCTAAAGACGGTGAAGCTATCTATACCAAAACGTGTAAATCATGCCATGGTGATATGGGGAAAGCAAATGGAAATAAAACTTTAAATCCACAACCTCCAGATTTAACATCTACATTAACACAAGACCTTACAGATGGTGAATTGTTTTATATTCTTAATACAGGTCGAAATGCGATGCCTAATTTTAAGAATACATTATCAGAAGAAGAGCGTTGGAAAGTTATTTCTTATATAAGAAGTTTTAATAAGAAATATGTACAAGTATTATCTAAAACTGATCCTTCAAAAAGTAAACTTGTTAAAATAAACATGAAATTTAATGCATCAACTAATAAGATGAATGTATCTGTGGTAGCAAATGAACCTACAGGAACAATAGTTTTGAAGGATGCAGAAATAATGTTATTTGTAAATAGATATTTTGGCAGACTCCAAGTTGACAAAACTCTTAGAACAGATAAAGATGGTAATGCCAGCTTTAATTTCCCAAAAGATTTACCAGGCGATAGCATAGGCGATCTTAACATTGTAGTAAAAGTAAGCGATGAATTATATGGTGAAATCGAATCACAAACCAAATTAACAATTGGCGTACCTACCGACAAACCAAGTTTAACTGCAAAAAGAGCTATTTGGAATGTTTTAAAACTTGCTCCATGGTGGATAATTATTACTTACACCTCGATAGTGCTTGTAGTTGGATTATTTATTTTACTAATTATAAGAAATCTTTTCAAGATAAATAAAATTGGAGTACAATAATATCTTGTAATAAAAAACAACATGAGAAAAATAATTCTTATCTTAATTGTCTTTTTAATTGCAATAGTTCCCAAACTAAAAGCTCAGGTAAATAGCAATCCTGAAGTTGGTATTGTTGAACATCTGAATGAAAAGATTCCAATGGATCTTAAGTTTATTAACGACAAGCTTGACACAGTAACGTTAAAGCAACTCATTACTAAACCTACTATCTTTTCTTTTGTATATTTTGATTGCCCTGGACTATGCAGTCCATTATTGGAAGGTCTTGGTGATGTAATCAAAAGAACACAACTTGAATTGGGTAAGGACTATCAAGTGATAACAATTAGTTTTAATTTTAGAGATACTCCTGAAAAAGCAAAGCAAAAAAAACAAAGATTTGTAGATAAATATACAAAAGACAAAGGTGATGGATGGATTTTCCTTACAACCGATAGTCTAACTATATTTAAGATTACAGATGCAATTGGGTTTAAAACTAAAGCCGTTGGAATGGATTTTCAACACCCATCGGCCATAATAGCTGTAAGTCCTGAAGGAAAAATCACAAGATATCTTTATGGTATTACTTTCCTTCCTATCGACTACAAAATGTCAATCATTGAAGCTAACAAAGGGCAAGCCAGACCAACTATACAAAAGTTGATGCAGATTTGCTATACATACGATCCCGATAACAAACATTTTGCTTTAGATATTTTAAAGATATCAGCAACTATAATAATATTCTTTTTACTAACTTTTATAGTTATATTATTAATCAAACGAAAAATAAAAAAATAAGAAGTAATGAGTACAGAACACATAAGTTTTCTAGAGCATCAAGGGAAGTATAAAGGTATACGTTCCTGGATATTTTCTACTGATCACAAAAGGATTGCGTTTCTTTACATGTATGCTATTGCATCATTTTTTATGATAGGAGCTATACTTGGTTTATTGATGCGCTTTGAATTATTAACACCTGGAGAAACATTAATGAAACCTCAAACCTATAATGGTTTGTTTACAGTTCATGGAGTCATAATGATTTTTATGGTGGTTATTCCTGGGCTTTCAGCTGTGTTTGGCAATTTCTTTTTACCAATTCTTATTGGTGCTAAAGACGTTTCATTTCCCAAACTAAACCTGTTCTCATGGTATCTTTTTATGTTTGGAAGTATATTAGCTGTAGCTTCACAACTGTTAAAAAATGGCCCTCCAGATACTGGCTGGACCTTTTATGCTCCTTACAGTACAACTACAGGAACCAATGTTATTGTGGCTACAACAGCTGCTTTCATCTTAGGATTCTCATCAATTCTAACAGGTTTAAACTTCATAGTTACCGTACATAGGATGAGAGCACCAGGTATGAAATTCTTTAATATGCCTTTGTTCCCATGGTCGCTTTATGCAACTGCTTGGATACAATTATTAGCTACTCCAGTTGTTGGTATTACTTTAATAATGCTTATTGCCGAACGTTTATTTGGCATAGGATTCTTTAATCCAGATTTAGGTGGAGATCCTGTTTTATTTCAACATTTATTCTGGATATATTCACATCCTGCTGTATATATTATGATTCTTCCAGCTATGGGTGTAATCACTGAAATTATTCCTACTTTCTGCCAGAAGAAAATTTACGGTTACAAAGCTATTGCATTATCAAGTTTAGCTATTGCAGGTGTTGGTTTCTTAGTTTGGGGACACCATATGTATACATCAGGAATGAGTGAACAAGCAAGATGGTTCTTCTCATTATTAACTTTTCTTGTTGCTGTACCAAGTGCGATTAAAGTTTTCAACTGGATTTCTACAATGTACAAAGGTTCTATTGATATGAAACCTCCATTTGTATTTGCTTTAGCATTTATATTCCTATTTATGATTGGTGGAATGACAGGTCTTATTTTGGGATCAGTTGCTACCGACATACAAGTTCACGATACTTCTTTTATTGTTGCACATTTCCATTATATCATTTTTGGAGGTATGGGTTTTGCATTCTTTGCTGCTATCCATTATTGGTTCCCTAAAATGTATGGTAAGATGTATAACTTCAAACGTGCATACATTTCAGTTATTGCATTATTTGTTGGGTTCAATCTTTTATATTTCCCTCAATTTATCATTGGTATACAAGGCATGCCTAGAAGATATTTTGATTATCCAGCAAGATTTCAATGGGCACAAATTATATCTACTATAGGTGGTGTTATATTAGTTTCGGCTTTGATATTAATGATAACTAATCTTATTTTAGGAGCTCGAAATGGAGCAAAAGCTTCAGCTAATCCATGGAATGGAAGCACCTTAGAATGGCAACTTCCTTCGCCTCCATCAATAGAAAACTTTGATGAAGCTCCTGTTGTTAAAGAAAATCCTTATGATTACAACTAAAAATTAATAAATATGAGCGAACATAATACACATGTCGAAGAGCACAGAGACGACGAGGCTTCCAAATTAGGAATGTGGCTCTTTATTTTTACTGAACTTCTTTTATTCGGAGGTTTATTCCTTGCTTATTCTATTTTTAGAACTCAATATCCTGCCAACTTTCATGAAAGCAGTCTTGAGTTAAGTGTTACCATAGGTGTAATTAATACAGTAGTTTTACTTTTTAGTAGTATGACCATTGCTATGGCTATAACTGCAATTCAAAAGAAGAACAAAAAACTTACTTTAGCATTAATTGGTATTACTTTATTTTGTGCATTAATATTTTTGGTAAATAAATATTTTGAATGGGGTCATAAGTTTGAACACGGACTATATCCAGGTTCCGATTTGATGCAATTACTCGAAAGAGGACATCATTTATATTTCAGTTTATATTTCTTCATGACAGGTCTACATGCACTACATATTGTAGTTGGGATGATACTTTTAATTATTTGCTATGTTAAAGTTAACAAAGGAAGTATTACTAATGATAGATTTGTATTTCTAGAAAACGGTGCTTTATATTGGCATCTTGTAGATTTAATCTGGATATTCTTATTCCCATTAATGTATTTAATTTCATAATTAAAATTAAGAAAACATGGATAACCACGGTTCACATATAACAGAATATAAAGTACTAGTAAGAATATTATTTATTCTTTTGTTTTGTACTTTCCTTACTATTTCAGTAACTGGCTTCAATTTAGGAGCTTTTACAGTTACTGTTGCATTATTAATAGCAGGTTTCAAAAGCTATTTAGTCCTCTCCTACTTCATGCATTTAAAATACGAAAGTTTATTACTTCGTATCTTAGTTAGTATGGTATTTGTGCTTTTTATAATAATTGTTCTCATTACATTTATTGATTATTCATTCAGATAAAAACTAATTATATGTTTTCAAACAATTCAAATTTTGTTCATGGAGTTGATACAGCATTCCTGGTTATATTTGGAGTTGCTATCTTTTTTCTATTATTGTTAACAACAATAATGATTGTTTTTGTCATTAAATATAATAAAAAAAGACATGCTAAAGCTGTACAGATTGAAGATAGTTCGACATTAGAAATAGTATGGACAACGATTCCTATTATTCTTGTACTTGTAATGTTTTATTTTGGATGGAGAGGTTTCATACCGATGCGTCAAGCACCAGATGATGCAATGCAGGTAAATGCTATTGCTAAAATGTGGAAATGGAATTTCGAATACCCAGGTAAAAAAGTTTCTGATTCCTTATTATTACCGATTAATAAAGCTGTAAAAATGCATTTAATTTCTAAAGATGTAATTCATGGCTTTTCTATACCTGATTTTAGAGTAAAAGAAGATGTTGTGCCAGGCAAAAATAATTACACATGGTTTATACCAGAGAAATTGGGTGACTATGATTTATTTTGCTCTGCATATTGTGGCCTTAGTCATTCTTATATGATGGCATTGGTACGAATAGTTCCTCAGGAAGAGTTTGACAAATGGGTTGCATCTTTGCCTATCAAAAAAGCTGACGATAACAACGAAGGTTTCAAAATACTTGAAAAGAACGGATGTTTTTCTTGCCACTCTACAGATGGAAGAAAGATTGTTGGTCCAAGTTTCAAAGGTCTCTATGGTTCTAAACACGACGTAATGACTGATGGAGTTACTCGTAATATTACTGTGGATAGTCTTTACATAGAAACATCAATTATGGATCCTAATAAAGATGTTGTTGTAGGCTTCCCTCAAGGCGTTATGAAATCTTATAAAGGACTTATAAGAGAAAAAGATATGCCTAAAGTTATTGATTACTTCAAAAACTTAAAATAATAACTATTTTTTAGTTTAAATAAAACTTATAATTCCTGATTCTGTTTTATACAGGGTCAGGAATTATAATAAATACACTAATAATCGTGAATAAATTTATA
>CAYRBL010000090.1:7054-10336 GCA_964422385.1 uncultured Bacteroides sp. | reverse complement strand
TTTTTTAATAAATGGTAAATTATATAAATATTCAGCAAAGATACTAATAATTTCCATTTTTTAGCCTATGGTATTAAAAAAATTATTACATTTACCGCGTATTTCAAAGTAATACTTAAAAAAGATTTTATTAACAAAAAAAAGAACTATGAAAAAGAGAATTTTATTCGTAACATTAGCGATGATGCTAGTTTTTGCATCATACACAAAAGCCCAAATTAATTTTGGAGCTGAGATAGGTGCAAATCTTGCAAACAGCTCGTGGGGAACTTTAGAAGCCACTCAATCATCAACATCAATTACATCTTTTCATGTGGGGCCAATTGTTGAATTTAACATTGCCGACGGGTTTTATTTACAGTCGGGTTTGCTTTTAAGTGGAAAAGGTGGTGAGCTAGATGAGGTGAAATCGGATGTGATTTTTGGCATCACTTACACCCGTACATCTGTTGTTAAAATGTCACCATTATATTTGGAAATACCAATTAATGCAATGTACAAAGTTGATCTTAACGGTGCTTTTTTGCAGGTGTACGCTGGTCCTTATCTTGGTTTAGGCCTTGGCGGCAAATTTAGTTATAGCAGTATAACTACCGCTGGCAATAACAATCCAGTATCAACCGATACTACTTGGAGTATTAGATATGGTTCGGACAGTACAAGTTCGGATATGAAAATGCTAGACTTTGGTGTAAATGTAGGCGTTGGTGTTGAATATAATAACTTTTTATTTAAAGTACAATACGGTTTAGGCTTAGCTAATTTGAGCAATTCAACAGTTAGCACAAGCGCATTTAAAAATGCTGTTATTGGTATTTCAGTTGGATATATGTTTGGTGATGGTGGTGGAAGTGGCCACAAACGTAGCAAACACAAGAGACGACGCTAAAGAA
Organism: uncultured Bacteroides sp.; assembly: GCA_964422385.1. Classification (GTDB taxonomy): domain Bacteria; phylum Bacteroidota; class Bacteroidia; order Bacteroidales; family JACABE01; genus JBAXLO01. The sequence goes on along the minus strand of CAYRBL010000090.1, from coordinate 9,443 downwards.
ATATTAAATACTATTTATGAAAAAAGGTTATCAATTGATAGCCTTTTTTTATTTTGTAAAGAAGCTTTTTAAAGTAGGATATTTAAAAACAAACCCATTTTGTAATAACTTTTCAGGCAACACTGCTTGTCCATTCGCAATAATATTAGCACCTTCGCCATATAATAATTTTAAAGCAAACAAAGGAACCGTAAAAAATGAAGGTCTTTTTAATGCTTTCGCAATTTCTTTAGTAAGCTCAATATTATTTGTTGGTTCGGGAGCTGCAAGGTTAAAAACTCCTGCAATATTTTCTTTATTTATGATAAAAAAGAAAGCACTGATAAGATCATCAATACTTATCCAGGAAAAGAATTGAGTACCGTTGCCAATCTTTCCACCCACACCTAGTTTAAAAGGCAGTAACATTTTGGGTAATGCTCCCTCATTATTATCAAGCACAACAGAAAATCTTAAAATAATGGTAGGAATATCTGCTTTATTAGCTTCCATTTCCCAATCCTGACAAAGATTTGATAAGAAATCGTTCTCAAATTTCAAAGAATTTTCGGTATGAATATCTACATTATTATATATACCAATAGCGGAAGTCGAGATAAAAAGTTTAGGCTTATCTTTTAATAAATTAATAGCTGAAACTATTTTTTGAGTGGTAAAAATCCTACTTGAAACAATAGTTTTTTTGTATTCATCAGTCCATCTTGCTGCAATAGGAGCGCCGGCAAGGTTGATAATAATATCTACATCTTCTATTTTCTTCGAAAGTTCTTCAGCACTTAACGAGATATCTTGCCTTGTAATTGGCAATACTTCCCAATTATTTTCAATAAAACTTTTGCTTAATCTCTTTCCGATAAATCCCGTTGAACCGCTTATAGCTATTCTCATAATAATTCTTGTTGTTGTTTTTTGGTAAGGCTTTTTACAACCAATTCATACGAATGCGTAATCCATTCCTTAATTAAAGTATCATTAAGCGAGCCATCAATAATAACGGTATTCCAATGTTGTTTATTCATGTGGTATCCCGGAATCACACAAGGGTACTGTTCTCTAAGGGCAATGGCTTTTTCAGGATCGCATTTTAAATTTACACTCAAAGCATCCACAAGGTCAGTTAAAGCAAACATTTTCCCAGATACTTTAAAAACTAAAGTACTTTCATCAAAAGGAAAACCTTCAGTAACCCCTTTTTTGGAGATGCAATACTCACGAAGTTCTTCGATATTCATAATATTTAACCTCACCTCAACCCTCTCCTAAAAGGAAAAGGAGAAAAGCAAGGACTTTTTTTAATTATTAATTTTTAATTCTTAATTATTTTTCCTCACCCCATTTATAATTGTTAACATCAAAGCCCGCAATTTGCAGCACCCTGTTAACAACGGTTGAAACTACTTCGTCGATAGTTTCAGGCTTGCTATAAAAAGAAGGACTTGCAGGAAAAATAATTCCTCCAGCTTCAGTTATTGTCTTCATATTATTTATATGAATAAGGCTAAGTGGAGTCTCGCGGGTAACGAGTATTAATTTTTTTCGTTCCTTAAGCATAACATCTGCAGCACGTGAGATAAGATCGCCGGCAGTACCAGCTGCAATTCTTGCCATCGTTCCCATAGTGCAAGGACATACAATCATAACGTCATAGCCTGCCGAGCCAGAAGCAAAAGGAGCATAAAAATCTTTTGGATGATAAGTGGTAATATTGGGAGAAGTGAAAACATCAGTTCCTAATTCGTATTTCCAAACGTCAGCTGCATTTTCTGTAAAAACAACACCTGCTTTATCAATTTGATTATTTAAAAGACTAAGTTTTTCTAATAATATTTTAGCATAGATGGCACCGCTCGCTCCTGTTACACCTATTACTACTTTAAGTTTATTTTGCATTCGAATGTTTTATTACATATTGAAATGATAAAACAATAGCATTACTAAATTGTCCCCACTGAAAGAAAATATTTCTATCGCCAACATAAGGATTTTGCCTAAGAGCTAATAAAGAGTAATCAATTCTAAAATTTGCTTTCCAATTCTCATTAATATTATATTCCATCCCCACTACATAACTTAAAGCAAACTTACGAAAAGGATGATCAACAACTGGCGACTGATATTTTTCTTCATAATTACTCATTAAAACACCAAAAGCAGGACCTGTTTCAAAAGCGATATTAGGAGAGGCCTGATAATGCCACAAAACAGGAAGCTGAATGTAATTAATTCTTAAAAGATACTGTTCCATATCTCCTATGTCATAATTTGGGGAATGACTACTTCCTTTCTGGATAAATTCGAGCTCAAATTGTAAAGAACCTTTTTGAGTAAGATGATAATTTACATAAGCACCTACATCTATTCCTAATTTATCAAATCCCGAATAGGTATC
>CAYRBL010000090.1:0-6954 GCA_964422385.1 uncultured Bacteroides sp. | reverse complement strand
TTGTATTCAGAAACGTTTCCGTTTTCAATTTTAATTAAATATACTCCAGGAGCATAATTAGAAGTATGAACAACAGTTTTACCTACGATTGTTCCTTTATAAACTTCTTGTCCAATTGAATTGTAAACTGTGAAAGTACTTTCTCCAGAAATACCTTTTGATTCAATAGAGAATTGATCAATAACAGGATTAGGATAAGTAATGTAATTTGAATTAATATCAGAATTATTAGTTGCGACAACGCTACCAGTCATTTCAGATTTTAAATAAGTAGCAATTCTTCTACCAACAACTGTATATGCACCTGATTGTACATTTTCCCATACAATTGGACCACCAGTTCCAACTATTTCAGTTTCGTTTTGTACAACACCATTTAAAACTAATTTGTATGCACATTGTAATTCAGAACCATCTAAACCAACAGAACCATCAATATTTTTCACATTGAATTTAGTTAGAGGTTTGTTTAAAATAGGGTTGTAAGTTTTGTTGAAAGAATCAAAACTTAAAGCTCCATTAGAAATAGCTGATTTTTTAAAGTTAGCCATAACAACTGTTGGATAAATAGCTTTTTTACTAAAATTAAGCATCATAGTTGACTGTTGAAAATCTACTGTGTTAGTTAATTTAATTGTACAAACTTTTACCCAACCTGAATTAGTAATTTTAATACCATTTGTTTTTAATACAGCAGGGTTTAAAACTATGTAATTAGGATTTTTTGCATTAGGTTTTATTAAAGCTACAGTTGGTACTTGTTCCGCATTAGATTTAAAATCTGAACTACCTGCAACTACAGTTGCTGTAACTGTACCGTTACCTTTTACATTTTTTAGGTTTTGTTCAAAACCACCTTGGAAACCTTTAAGATCAAATGAATTTATTCCATTTGCATCACTAGCTTTAACAAAAACATCAAATTGATATGTTTTTGCATTTAATAAAGTATCATTACTTATCATAACCTGAGCTGCAGGTTGTTTTTGTGCATAAGTAAAAGAGTAAACTACGAGTAATAGAGGAACCATAGTCCTTCTGATTAATAAAGAAATTGTTTTGTTCATATTATTTTGTTATATTAAATTTATAAAATTTTCAACTTTAAATACTATTATTTAAGAATACAAAGATACTATAAAAACAAATTAAAAAGCAAAAATAAATATCTTTTTTTCATTATTTTTTGTTAAAAAAATACAATGACTATCTATTTACTTAATATACAGACGTAAATTTAGTGTTAAAAAAAGTTGTTTTTAAAAACGAAAATATTTACTACTATTTTTTAATGTAAAATAGATGTTCAATTAATTTTAATTATGACTTTATCGCAATTTTAGTAACCTATAATATACATTGTTTGTAAAAATTTTTATTTTCTTAATTCAAAATTCTTACCCAAATATACTTTACGTACATGCTCATCTTCGGCAAGTTCCTGAGCAGTTCCTGCTTTAAGTATCGATCCTTCGAATAATAAGTAAGCTCTATCGGTAATATTAAGGGTTTCGTGCACATTATGATCGGTAATTAACACCCCAATATTTCTATCTTTTAGTTTTGAAACTATCATCTGAATATCTTCAACAGCAATAGGATCAACGCCTGCAAAAGGTTCGTCTAATAAAATAAATTTAGGATCTACCGCAAGTGCACGCGCAATTTCTGTACGTCGGCGCTCGCCACCCGAGAGTTGTATCCCTTTACTTTTTCGGATATGATTTAAACCAAATTCGCTAAGCAAGGATTCCAATTTCTCTTTTTGTGCATCTTTTGTTAATTTAGTAAATTCTAAAACTGCCGAAATATTATCTTCAACACTTAATTGTCGGAAAACGGATGCTTCTTGCGCCAGATAACCTACACCATTTTGAGCCCTTTTATACATAGGCATCTCTGTAATATCAAGATCATCAAGATAAACCTTACCTGATAAAGGTTTTATCAAACCTACAATCATATAAAAGGTAGTAGTTTTTCCGGCACCGTTAGGGCCAAGTAAACCTACGATTTCACCTTGTTTAACGTTAACAGAAACGCTATTTACAACTACACGGTTTTTGTATTTTTTTACAACCTCGTCTGTTCTTAAAATCATTTGTTTTATTTAAAATAAATAACGTTACAAAAGTAGTTATTATTTTGGGAATAAATAATACTTAAAGTGAGCTAAAGTTTAAAATACCTAAAGTAAAAAAATAGAAAATTGTTTTCAATATAAAACTTTAGGCATTCTAAGTACTTTAGGCATTTTAGTCACTTCTTCTTATATAATTCCTTCTTTTAAAAGATCATGTAAATGAATTACACCCGAATATTTATTATTAGTATCAAAAACTATTAACTGCGTAATATTATTCAAACGCATAATTTGAAGAGCATTTACAGCAAGTTCATCTTCAATTATTATTTTAGGATTTAACGACATGATATCTTTAGCTTTCAGATGCTCAATAGAAGTATTTTTCTGAAGCATCCTTCTTAAATCGCCATCAGTAATAACACCTGCAAGCTTATCATTTTCAATAACTGCAGCAATACCCAAACGTTTAGAAGTAATTTCCAAAATAGTTTTTCTGATATCATCTTCAGGATGCACAATGGGTACTTCATTTTGTTTTGAAAGGTCCGAAACTTTTAAATATAATTGTTTTCCCAAAGCTCCACCAGGATGATATTTGGCAAAATCGGAAGCAGAAAAGCCTCTGCATTCTAACAATGCGATTGCAATAGCGTCTCCCATAACTAATTGCGCAGTTGTGCTGGAAGTAGGTGCAAGATTATTAGGGCAAGCTTCCTTTTCGACACTGCAATTAATAATATAATTTGCTTGTTTTGCTAAAAAAGAATCTAAATTGCCCACCATAGCTATAATAATATTGCCAAAAGATTTTATAAAAGGCACTAGCACTTTTATTTCCGGAGTATTTCCGCTTTTAGATATACATATTATAATATCTTCGGGTTGTATGTTTCCAAGGTCTCCATGTATAGCATCTGCAGCATGCAAATATATTGAAGGAGTGCCTGTTGAATTAAGTGTTGAAACTATTTTTTGCGCAATTATCGCACTTTTGCCAATTCCTGAAATAATTATTCTACCTTTGCAGAGAAAAATTAATTCGATGCACTTAGCAAACTCATCATTGATGTAATTCCTAAGGTTTACAATAGCTTCGGCCTCATTTGAGATAGTTTCAGAGGCAATTTTTTTTATGTCGATGATGTTTTTCAATGTTAAAAATTTAAAAAATAATTAATTTTGCAGTCTTTTTCTAAAAAAAAGTAGTACATTTACACTACAAATGTAACAATTTTTATAATATAAAAATTAAAATGGCAAAGAAAGTTGATAATAATCTTCATTTTTATTTAAAGAAGATTTTTGGGTTTGATAATTTTAAGGGTAACCAAGAAAAGGTAATCAATAGTATACTAGATGGTCATGACACTTTTGTGATCATGCCAACTGGTGGTGGAAAGTCAATGTGCTACCAATTACCCGCAATAATGAATAAAGGGACAGCAATTATTATTTCCCCTCTTATTTCATTAATGAAAAACCAGGTAGATGCTATTAGGAACTTTGGTACTGAACAAGGTATAGCACATTTTTTAAATTCTTCATTATCTAAGAATGAAATTAAGAATGTAAAAAGAGATTTAACCAATGGGAAAACAAAACTACTTTACGTAGCTCCCGAATCTCTTACTAAAGATGAGAACGTAGATTTCTTAAAAGAAATTGATATTTCTTTTTATGCAATTGACGAAGCTCATTGTATTTCGGAATGGGGACATGATTTCCGTCCAGAGTATCGAAGACTTCGACCTATTATAGATGCGATAGGTAAAAAGGTTCCGATTATAGCTTTAACAGCTACTGCAACTCCTAAAGTTCAGCAGGATATCCAAAAGAATCTGAATATGATGAATGCAAATGTTTTCATTTCATCATTTAATAGACCTAATTTATATTACGAAATAAGGCCTAAAAATAAGGATGTCAACAAAGAAATTATAAAGTATATAAAAGGTCATCCTGGAAAATCGGGAATTATATATTGCTTAAGTAGGAAAAAAGTTGAAGAGTTTGCTGAAACTTTACAGGTAAATGGGATTAGAGCATTACCATACCATGCAGGACTTGATCCTGTTACAAGAGCAGGTAATCAAGATAAATTTCTTATGGAAGAAGTGGAAGTAATAGTTGCTACTATTGCTTTTGGAATGGGTATAGATAAACCTGATGTTCGTTTTGTTATCCATTATGATATTCCAAAGAGTTTGGAAGGTTATTATCAGGAAACGGGACGTGCAGGACGTGATGATGGAGAAGGAAACTGTGTGACTTTTTATAGTGAAGAAGATATTCAAAAACTTGAAAAGTTCTTAAAAGGAAAACCTGTAGCTGAACAAGAAGTAGCGATGCAATTGATGAACGAAACTGTTTCTTATGCTGAATCGTCAGCTTGCAGAAGAAGAGTTTTATTACATTATTTTGGAGAAAATTATGACCAAGATAATTGCGGTACTTGCGATAATTGTGTGCACCCAAAAGAAAAAGCAGATGGGACTGAAGATATAGTTACAGTCGTTGAAACTGTGCTTGCTGTAAAGCAACTTTTTAAAGCTAAACACATCGCCAGTATAATTATTGGTAAGAATTCTGCAACTTTAAAATCGATGAAGCATCACAAACTTCCTCAGTTTGGTATTGGTGCTGATAAAGATGAGCATTACTGGAATGCGGTAATTCGACAGGCTATAATTGAAAACTTACTTACAAAAGATATCGAAAGTTATGGTTTGTTAAAAGTAAGCGAAGAAGGTCAAAAATATATTAAGAAACCGTATAAAATTATGGTCGCTAAAGATCATGATTATCTTCACGATGATGAAGAAGATTTGATGGCTGTAATGGGTGGTGGAGCAGGTAGATCAAATGCTACTGATAAAACGTTATTCTCTTTATTGAAAGATCTTAGACGTGATATTTCAAGAAAAGAAAACTTACCTCCTTTTGTAATTTTTCAAGACCCATCTTTAGAGGATATGACAATACAGTATCCTATTACGATGGATGAGATGAAACAAATAACAGGTGTTGGTGCTGGGAAAGCATTAAAATATGGTCAGCCTTTTATCGACCTTATTAAAAAGTATGTAGTGGAAAATGAAATAGAACGTCCACTAGATATGGTTGTGAAATCGGTTATTAATAAATCAGGACTGAAAGTTTACATTATACAGAATATAGATCGTAAAATTGCTTTGGAAGACATTGCTGTTGCCAAGAATCTAAATATTGAAGACCTGTTAACTGAAATGGAACGTATCGTTTCTTCAGGTACTAAAATTGATATCAATTATTATATTACTGAATATATTGATCCTTATCATCAGGAAGAAATTTATGAGTATTTTAGTGAAGCCGAATCTGACTCAGTAGAAGATTGCTTAAAAGAATTGGGCGAAAACGAATATACTGAAGAAGAAATCCGATTGATGAGAATTAAGTTTATGTCGGAAGTTGGTAATTAAAAATTAAAACCAATAGTTGCTTATTTTATATCAAAAACCTTTCCTGTTTTTAATTCAGGAAAGGTTTTTTTTAAATAATATAAGAAAAATTATTCTATTACGTTTGAAAGTTGTAATTTTGAATTTTAAAATAAACAATAAATAAAGATTTTTATGAACGAAGAAATGAATGTTGAAAACATTATAGAGGAAACACCTACTCAACACATAAATCAAATAAAAGAGGAGCCTGTAAAATGTGAGAATCACAAATGTCGTTGTGGTATGGTTTTAAATATTGTGCTTCTAATAGCTCTGGTAGTCTTATATGTTTTGTTCTTTATAAACAAGTCAAAGCAAAAAGATACAGTTAATCACGTACCGGTTGGCATCAAAGGTAATGTTTCTATTGCCTATATCAATACAGATTCAATTATGGAGAATTATGATTTTGCTAAGGATATGAAGAAAGAAATGGACGATTATCAATCAAAGCTTGAAAGTGATTATAAAGCTAAGATAGCTGGTTTTCAAAATGAGTATGAAAGCTACATGAAAGCAAGACCCGCTTTAACAACTTCTGAAAAGACTAAGAAAGAAGAAGAGTTAACAAAAAAGCAAAACTCAATGATGGGCTTAAAAGAGGAGATGAGTAATCAGCTTTTGAAGAAAAACCAAGCAATAAATGTAAGATTACTTGATACTATTTTTGCTTACATTAATAGATTTAACGAAAAGCCTAAATATACTTATATCCTAAAAAAATCAACTGAACACAACATCCTTTTTGCTAACGATAGTTTAGAAATTACTAAAGATGTTTTGAAGGGTTTGAACCAAGAGTATAAGAAATTCAAACAATAATTTTAATATATAATTTATGTTAGTAGAAGTTTGTGCTAGTTCTGTTGAATCGGCTATAAATGCTGAAAAAGGTGGTGCAAACCGTATCGAACTTTGTGCCGGAATCAACGAAGGGGGAACTACCCCTTCGTACGGCGATATAAATCTTGCCCATAAACATCTCAACATTCCAATTCATGTTTTAATCCGTCCAAGAGGTGGAGATTTCCTTTACTCTTCATTAGAAGTTGATATCATGAAACAAGACATCCTAACGTGCAAACAACTAGGTGTTGATGGCGTTGTGTTTGGAATGCTCCATCAGAATGGTAGTGTAGATAAGATTTGGAACAAAGAATTACTGGAACTTGCCTGGCCAATGAAAACTACTTTTCACCGTGCATTTGATATGACTAACGATCCTCTGAAGGCTTTAGAAGATATTATTGAACTCGGTTTTGACATTATTCTCACATCAGGTTTACAAAATAAGGCTTATGATGGCAAACTTCTTATAAAAGAACTTTTAGTTAAGGCCAACAATCGAATAATAATAATGCCGGGGAGTGGGATTAATGAAGATAA
>CAYRBL010000089.1:3201-10421 GCA_964422385.1 uncultured Bacteroides sp. | reverse complement strand
TGTCAATCTCAGTTTCCGAAAACGTCCCATCCTTTAGGATATGTCAATCTCAACTTTCAAGAACGTCCCATCCTTTAGGATATATCAATTTCAACTTTCGAGAACGTCCCATCCTTTAGGGTATGTCGATCATAACTTTCAAGAACGTCCCATCCTTTAGGATATATCCATTTCAACTTTCGAGATCGACTTATCCTAATTTATGATTTATTATTTTAAATGTATATCCTATTATATATGTATCTTTGCAATTCCTATTTTCATAAATTGAAAATAAATTGTTTGGATTAGAGGGGCGTTGTGAAATGCCCCTTTTATTTTTACAGATGCTATGAAAAGAAATTGTATCTTTGCACAATAAATTAATTTTTATATAATTCTTCTTTCAAAATTAGGGCTGTTGTGAAACAGCCTTAATTATTAAAAAAATCTTTTTACACATTATTCAATTTTAATTTTTACATTTGCCGAATAATTATATTTTGGAGAATATTTTTTTATTACTAAACTAAAAAAAGAAATATGCGATTTTTTAATGAAAAATTTGAATTTGATGCTGCTTATTTAGCTATTAAAGAAGCCACTCAACAATATCTCGATGATCATAAAGCTATTGTAGAAGAATTTCAAAAAGATAAAAAAGATTTCCCTTTTACAATAAACAATATTGTTGAAAATGGATTTGTAATCAAAACATGTGGCTTGTTCGCATTTATATCTTTTTATCACATGCCCTGGCATTATCCTGATAATGAATATTGGAAAGTAGTGTTTCCAAAGATAAAAGGCAGATATTTTTTTGGTGAAATATATCAATACGTTAAAGAAACTACATCAATAATGTTGGATGGTAGTGTTCACCAGTTTAAAGAGATGGTACTCATCGAAAAAGTAAATTATACGGGCATCATCCTTCGAAAAACCGAATTGTATATGATAATAGATATAGGGTATAATTTTAGATGGGATTGTGGCTCTTTTATAGGGATACTTTCCAAAAATAAATTTAATTATTGTTATTATGATGATAATTATAATGTGGGCAACGAAATAGAAGTAAAATATCATGGTGTAAAAGAAAACGGACATGTTGAATTTAGTAAAGAAAAAGATATAGATTTTTGGAACTCGGATGAAGCTAAGAGTTTGATAGGTACAATAGTCGACACAAGAGTTGTTAAAAGATGCGAACGTAACGAATATTGGGTTAACAACAAATATACTGCAATACTACCTGTTAATAAAGAGATTTATAAAATCTTACATTCTTATGTTACTATCGATATATCAGATTTACAAGATGAAGACATCATAAAATGCGAAGTGCTGTCGATAAACACACAATATAATTCTTATGTTTTAAAATGGCAACAAAATGAATATAGCGATTTAGAACTTGAAGATGCTATTAACAAACTCGTAAATACTGCTATTTGTGTTACTGTTAGAAAGCAAGGAAATATAGTTTCGATTAAAGTATATGAAAAATTTGATGCTGTTTTTCCTGTTACAAAACAATTGTATCCATGTCAAAATATGAAACAAATTGAAAGTGAGTTAAAATCATACCAAGATGGAGCCCAAATAAATTGTTTAGTTGTGGGCTACGACCACCTACATTCATATTTTGTGTTAAAATTGAACAGAGACATTACTGAAAAAATGAAAGATAATCAAAACGGAAAATATCATAATAATAAAAAAATAAAAGAACCACCTATTAAAAATTCAATTTTTAATATTATAGATGAACAAACGTATGCCAAATTAGCAGCCCTTATGTACGATGATTCAGACGAAAATATAGAGGACAATGCTTTATAATTGCAAAAAGCATTTTAATTTTAGAATTCTTATTTTGTAAAAAGGGATATTAATAAAAATACCAGCTAAAATAAAAGACAAAAGGAGTAAAGAAACACATTAAAAAAGAATTTTATTTTTGAAAAGCCGAAAAGGCATAATTTGGTATGAATTTTTAAATAATTAATCAATAAATCGTGTAAATATATATGATATAGGTAAATTGGTACTTCTTTTAACAAAAGTTGGTACTCAAACTTATCGCTGACAAATGTCAATATATATTTGATACTTTCCAAAGCCTTCTGCATTACAGTTCAGACAATAAGTTAATTAAAATTTTGCTCCTGTTTTTTTCATAACAAATAAATAAAAAACAATGAAAAGTATTGAATTTTTTAATATTTTTGTACTTCCAAGTTGCCCAAAAGTGAGCTAAAAAGCAAAATTTCTTTGGAAACTTGAAAAGGATTTAAATTAATATGTATGTTAAATTAAAAAAAAAGGAAAATGAAAATCAGAATTCTAATTTTATTTATTTCGATCTTCGTGGTGTTGGCAAGTTGCAAAAAAGACATTATTGAGCCAACAATAGTACCTGTAAATACAAGTGTAAAGTTTTCAACAGACATTTACCCTTTATTTGCATCAAAAGGATGTACAGCATGTCATGGCGCATCAGCTCCAAAAGCTAATCTTAGTCTTGCAGGAACAGCAACATCAGTAAGAACAAATTTAATGACAGTTGGCGCAATAGTTGCAGGAAATGCTACAACAAGCCCATTGTACACAAAATTTGCAAACGGAACTACACATAATGGCGGTTCGTTTTCAGCTGTAGAATCAGGAAATGTAAAAAGCTGGATCAATTTAGGTGCATTAGATAATTAATAGTAATAAAAATAAAAAAAGTAAAACAATGAAAAAAACAATACAAAGCTTACAATATTTTTGTTTAGCAGTTTTAGTATTTTTTACAATATTTACAACTAAAACAACTTTTGCACAAGATGCAAATGCAGAAGGAAACAAACCAGTTTCAGGAACATTCAACAGTGGTATTTTCTTAGAAAACCAAACCACTATGATGTACGATAAAGGAGTATACGAATTTGTAATCAACCATAGATTTGGTAAATTATCAGATGGGTTTAAAGAATTATATGGAATTTACTCTCCATCAAATATTCGTTTTGGTTTAAACTATAATATTACTAATAAAATTCAATTAGGATTAGGAACAACCAAATACAACAAACAACAAGACTTAAATTATAAAATTGGTTTAGTTGAACAAACAGTTAACAATAAAATGCCAGTATCAATTGCATATTTTGGAGCTACATACTTTGATGCAAGAGAAAAAGAAACAAGTTTTGGATATAGCAATTATAGTTTTGCACACAGATTTTCTTTCTTCAATGAAATTATGATTTCAAGAAAAGTTTCTGAAAAAATAAGTCTACAAGCAGCATTAACATATGCTCATATCAATATTACTGAATCTTCAAGTGCAACATCAGCACAAAGATTAAGAAGACCTGATCAATTTGGAATCTCTGCAATAGGTAAATTTAATATTACTCCAACAATGGCTTTTATTTGCGAGTACGATCATAATTTCTCAAAATTATACAAAAAAGAAACAGATGTTTTCAAAGATCCTAAACCAAATATTACTATTGGATTCGAAAATGCAACAGCTGCACATTCATTCCAATTGTTTATTACAACTGCTAGCGATATATCATATCAAACAAATATGATTTATAATCAAAATCAGTTTAACTCAAAAGGACTTATGATTGGTTTTAACATGACAAGAGTTTTCTATTAAGATCAATTTTTATATCAATCAATTTAATAATTAAATCAATTTAAATTTAAACAAAATGACAAAGTCAAATTTTAAAAAAGTTTTAGCATCAGTTACTATGATAGCTATCGTATTATGTTTCTTCGCTTTTACTAACAAAGGATGGGATATCCCAGCAGCAGAAAAAGCAGTTAAAAATCCAGTAAAATCTGATGCAGCTTCAATTGCAGCAGGAAAAGCTGAATACACTAAATCTTGCAAAATGTGTCATGGCGAAAAAGGTGACAGCAAAGCAGGTGCTCCAGCTAACTTTACTTCAAAAGAATTTAAAGGTTTATCTGACGGTGCAATCTTTTATCAAATAAATAAAGGTATGGGAAAAATGCCATCTTATAAAACAAAAATTAAAGATGATAAAGCAAAATGGAATATCATTAATTATATGCGTACACTATAATTAATAATTTCTATTGTTAATAAAATAAATACTACAGCCATATAGCTGTAGTATTTATTTTTTAAAAAATATCCTGAAGAATAAAGAATATAAAATTTAAAAAAGAAATTTTAGTAAAAAGTAAATTACTAATAAAGTTAACTAAACCTTAACCAAATATGCGTAATATTTTTAAGATATTTTCATTATTTGTAATAACAAGTTTATTACTTATAACAACTAACATCTTTGCTCAAGCTACCAATGAAGATTGTTTAGCATGTCATAGCGACAAGTCATTGACTAAAACAATCAAAGGGAAATCAGTATCCTTATTTGTTGAAAAAGGTACCTTAAAAAACTCCGTACATAAAAATGTAAAATGTGCATCATGTCATAAAGATGCAGATGTAGCCGAATTTCCACATCCAGAAAATTTAAAAGCTGTTAATTGTGGCAGCTGTCATAAAGAAGCAGAGTATCAATTTGGAATGAGTATACATGGTCAAGCATTAAAATTTAATGCACCTTATGCTCCAGATTGTAAAGAATGCCATGGCAAACATGATGTGTTATCTCACACTTCACCCAATTCGAGTACATATAAACTTAACATTCCACTCTTATGTGGCAAATGCCATAAAGAAGGCGCTCCAGTCGCTCGTTTATATAATATCGACCGTCAAAACATACTCGCAAACTATAGCGAAAGTATCCATGGTAAAGGTTTATTCGAAAGAGGACTTATTGTTTCAGCTACTTGTAACGATTGTCATAGTAATCACTTAATTTTACCTCATACAAATCAACAAGCTTCTACATCTAGTTCGAAAATAGCAAGTACTTGTATAAAATGTCATGCTAATATTGAGCAAGTACATAAGAAAACTATTAAAAGAGAACTTTGGGAGAAAAAGAAAGGTATTGTTCCTGCTTGTAACGATTGTCACTCATCGCATGTTATTAAAGCACAGAAAACAGAAACTGTTATTTCAAATCAGGTATGTTTGAAATGTCACGAGACAGATAAGGTATTTAAAACTGTAGATAATAAAAGAGTTTCTTTAAAAATAAACAAAGACGATTTTATGACATCTGCACACAAGAATTTTGCTTGTAACAAATGTCACTCTGATGTATCTATGGGAAGTAAGAATTCTCGTCCATGTATTACAGTTAAAAAAGTAGATTGTTCTAATTGTCATAAAGCAGCTGCTGAACTTTACATGAATAGTGGACATGGAAAAGCATATTATACTAAAAAATCAAATGCTCCATATTGCACAGATTGTCATGGAACACATAAAATAAAAACCAGATATGATGAAACTTCCATAACAAGTAGAGCTAATATTCCTCAACTTTGTGGAAAATGTCATACTAAAAACGGAAAGGCGACCATAAACACACATCTTAAGGAAGTAGACGCTTTTAGTGATTATTCATCAAGTGTACATGGAAAAGGATTGATGGAAAAAGGACTTCTAGCAAGTGCTATTTGTACCGATTGTCATACTTCTCATAATATTTTAAAAGAATCTGATACTAATTCAACAGTAAATCCTCTTCATATTCCTGCAACATGCGGTAAATGTCATAAGAGTATTTACAATGACTATATAAGTAGTGATCATAATATATTAAATAACACTGCTAATAAAAAGTTCCCTACATGTGCAAATTGTCATACTGCACATACTGTTACAGAAATTGATAAGGATAAATTCTTAACAGAAATCACACTCCAATGTGGTACTTGTCATAAGAAATTATCAGAAACTTATATGGAAACTTATCATGGGAAAGCCTATACACTAGGAGATTTAAGAGCAGCAAGGTGCTCAGATTGTCATGGTGCACACAAAATACTTTTGATGTCAAATCCTGAATCAAGCATAGGTCAAAAGAACATTGTAAAAACATGTAAGAAATGTCATAAGAATGCTAACGTAGAGTTTACAGGTTATCTAACTCACGCTACTCATAATGCAAATAAAGTTCTATTCTGGACTTTCTGGGGAATGACTTCTTTATTAATAGGAGTTTTTGGATTCTTTGGTTTACATACACTATTATGGATTCCTCGTTCAATAATGGAATTAAGGAAAAAGAAACGCCATCATAAAAAAGTTGTTGGAGAAGCTCAATATTATCGTCGATTTACAAAGAGCCAAAGAATAACTCATATCTTTGTTATTCTAAGTTTTATTTTACTTGCGATAACTGGTATGATGCTTAAGTTTGCACACATGACATGGGCTAATAATTTATCAAAATTAATAGGTGGAGTTCATATTGCTGGTAACATTCATCGCTTTGCAGCTATCATTACTTTTGGTTATTTTGCTTTCCATGTTTTCTCTTTATTAAAACTTAAGAAAGAAAAGAAAGTATCTTTCAAATCATTTATATTTGGTCCAAATTCTCTTATGTTCAACAAACAGGATGTAAAAGATTTTATTGGAACAGTTAAATGGTTTGTTGGCATGGGCGAACGTCCTAAATATGGTAGATGGACTTATTGGGAGAAATTTGATTACATGGCGGTGTTCTGGGGAGTAGCAGTAATTGGTTTCTCTGGATTAATCTTATGGTTCCCCGAATTATTTACCAGAATATTCCCAGGTTGGATTATAAATGTATCTCAGATTATACATAGTGATGAAGCTTTATTAGCTGTTGTATTTATATTTACAATACATTTCTTCAATACACATTTGCGTCCTGAAGCTTTCCCAATGGATACAGTTATTTTTACTGGCCATGTGGAACTTGAAGAATATAAAGCTGACCGTCCAAAAGAATGGGAAGAAATAGAGAAGTCAGGTGATATGAATAGAGTAATCGTTAAAACTGAAATTACCAGTTCGTGGTTAAAGATCGTTAAGTTCTTTGGCTATATATTCCTCTTCTCTGGTGTTATTTTGGTCATCCTGATAATATATTCGTTAATAGCAGGTAAGTACTAATTAAATATTATTATAAATAAATAAAAAAGGGACGTAAATAATTAAAAAGAATTAAGATTTACGTTCCTTTTTTATTTTAAAACTAAGAAGAAAAAGCATATACTATATTTAATATAGAATAAATCATATAAAAATAAACTTAAATTGTAATACTAACCTTAAATCCGTTATACTTTATGAAAAAAACATTTCTAAT